>DLAR01000076.1 GCA_002494015.1 Porphyromonadaceae bacterium UBA7042
TCCCCACGGTTTTTCTACTGACCCGTCAAACGTCGTGTTACTGAGGCATTTTCTATTGATTGCAGTATTGTTTTTGCGGTTTTTATAAGACACCGTCTATCGGATAAAATCAACTTTCCAAGGGGAAGATATGTTATAATGGTACTATTTTCGCCTGCATGAGAGCCGGAGGGAGATAGTTTCAATTATTTTTAAAGATTAATAAATACAATCTTCATCACTCCACACGTTACGGAGAGGAGGGATGAAAAAGTAGAGATTTTATCAAACCAAAACCCTAAAAACAATGAAAAAGGTTCTTATTTTGACTGCCGCCCTCGCTGCGGGGTT
The DNA here is from genome assembly GCA_002494015.1 of Porphyromonadaceae bacterium UBA7042. Taxonomy (GTDB): domain Bacteria; phylum Bacteroidota; class Bacteroidia; order Bacteroidales; family Muribaculaceae; genus Duncaniella. The sequence goes on from DLAR01000076.1 coordinate 331, forward strand.
GATGACGGTCAGCGCTCAGGATGTTGTTGAGCGCACAAATCTCGGTTCCAACTGGTCAATTGGGGTTGACGGTGGTGTTGCCACTCCCATGACCCATCATGCCTTCTTCGGCAGTATGCGCGGATTGGTAGGCATTCATGTCGGAAAGCAGATTACCCCTTTGTTCGGGGCCGGTATTGAAAGTGCTTTTGGCATCAATACCTCCTCTTGGAATAGTTACCCGCGCAGCTACACGGCTTTTGACAATTCCTATGTGGGCGCCTACGGTACCCTTAACCTGATGGAGCTTTTCGGCGGGTTCTCGTGTGAGCCGCGTCCATTCACAATCGAGGCGGTCCTCGGTGCCGGATGGGGACATGAGTACTGGGCCAAGAGCCAGCAGGAAGACTGGAATTATTTTGCAACAAAAGTGGGCCTGAATTTCAACTTCAACGTCTCTCCGCGCGTGACAGTGGCTGTCAAGCCTTCTATTGTCTACAACATGAGCGATGCGGGGGTTTCTCAGTCGTCAGCGGCCTACAATGTCAACAAGGCTACAGTCAACTGCCTTGTGGGACTTACCTATAACTTTGGCCCCGGGTTCAACTGTGTTACGGTTCCCGCCGACAAATCGGCTGAAATCGCCGCGCTCAATGACCGTGTGAATGTCATGCGTGCCGAACGTGACGCTGTTGCCGCCGATCTTGCAGCAACCACCGCTGCCAATGCCGACCTTACAGCAGCCCTCGCCGCGTGTCAATCGAAACCCGCGCAGGTTGTCAATAATAACACCGAGACCCTGAACAGTGTGCGTTTCGTGTTCTTCCGCAACGCGTCGTCGGTCATAACGGCTGACCAGATGCCCAACGTGGAAATGATTGCCTCCTACATGAAGAATCACAAGGATTCCAAGGTTGAGGTAAAGGGTTATGCTTCTCCCACCGGCTCCGAGGAATTCAACATCAAGTTGGCCGAGGCCCGTGCACAGGCTGTCAAGAATGCCCTTGTCAAGAAATATGGTATCAGTGCCGACCGCATCGTCGCCAAGGGTGAGGGCATCGGTCACATGTTCACTGAAGAGTCATGGAACCGCGTGTCAATCTGCACGCTGGAAGACTGATGCCGGTAGCCGTCAGGAAATCTGAGCCGCATATTTCCTGACACGAAAAACAGAACCGGGAGGAAACCAGTCGGGTTTCCTCCCGGTTTGTGTTTAAGCGTTTTTGGAGAGTATGACTATGTACTCGTTGTTCATGGTCGACTCTTTTTTCCCAGCTTTGTTGGTCGGACTGTTTTTTGACGGCATACGTTTGTTAGGGATTTCTCTCACTATGGTGGTCAGATGGGAAAAGCCGCATTTTTCAAACATTTCAGCCGTAAAGTAGTCCAAATTGATTTGGATGTTTTTGACCCGGCGGTTGCCTACGACATAGCACACTCTCCCACCGGGTCGCACTACCTTGGCCACATTCCGGATGGAATCCCAGTAGTCGTTCAAAAAGGAGATGACCTCGAAGTGTCGTTTTGAATCCAAAGTCTTGATGGTTTCAAGCTCGTTTTTCAGAGCGTTGGTCTCAAAACGCGATTCTTTAGAAATTTTGCCGCCCATCAGGAGCCGGTCTAAGGATTTGGCGTTTTCAAAGTCAAACCATTCGTTGGCCCATCGGCTGAATTGTCCGTAAGCTACTGTTGTATGGCTGTCGCCGTAGGGAGGTGAGGTTACAATCATGTCGACACTACCGTCGGGTAGTATTTCGGAAGGGATTTTTTCAGCGGTATTAAAGTTGTGTATGGAGGCTAATTGAGAGTTTCCGACGGTATTGAAAGATTCCAGTCCGGTTATATTACGTCTTGTTTTCCTTGCAAAGGTCACGAAAACATCGGGATTGAATTTTTCTATCTGCTTGGCCGACATTTTGTAACGCTTAAACTCTCCATTGCGGGTGAAACTGACTTCACGGATGGTTTCGGAAAGGCACAGCAAGAAAAAATCCTGTATTTCCGGTTTTAGTTCCAGTATTATCTGATGTAGATAGGAGAGCCGGTACAGTCTGTCTTCGGTGTACCAGAATGTGTGATTTGAAATCCGGTTGAAGTCTGTGTTCTCGACTAAGTCCCTGTTGTAAAGCATCAACGCTGTGTCTAAATGGCCGATTGCGTCAGCTATGTCTTTTATGTCGTAATGCGTGGTTTTTACCTTACTCATGAAGCGTGCCAACGGATTCAGGTCGGTTCCTGCCGACCTTATGCCTTTTAAAGAACATTCGACCAAAGTTGTGCCGCTGCCGACGTATGGGTCAAACACTAAAGCGAGGTTTCCATCCTCAGGGGCGTAATCGGTCAGCAGCTTTCTTGCCACCTGTGGAATCATCATGGCTGGGTAGGTGTGGTAGCAATGGGTATATTCTTTAGTATCGGCTGTTTTAAAACTCCAATAGTCATTAATTTCTCTGTCATACATAGTTTTCTTACTCGAAGTAGGATTTGGAGGCAAAGGTAGTAAATTTCTCACAAATTGAGGGAGCTATATGGTGAGAATTTCCATATTTTTGCTCACAAAATGTGAGAAGTATGATAAAAACCGAGTATCAGAATGAGGTTATCAACCGCGTCAGGCTGCTAAGGCGTGAGAATGATGTGAGCCAAGTGTTGCTGGCTAATCTCATTGAGGTCAGCCACGGGCAGATTGGCAATATCGAGAGTCCCAAGTTCCGTCATAAATACACGTTGAAGCAGCTGTATTGTATTTCGAAACATTTTAATGTAGCGTTGTCCTATCTGCTCACCGGGAGTTATAAGGATTTGGATTCAGAAAATTTAATAAAAGCTATTATAAGATATGAGGAATGAAGATAAGATAGTCGACGCTTTTCATAAGGTGAAAGCGCTGGGATGGGTTAAAAGCCATCGCCGAAATAATACCGGAATAGGTAAGACCTTTGAGGATTACATGGGGGTGGTTGAGAATAATGTTGACGGCCCTGACCTGTTTGGATTCGAGATAAAGTCCCATCGGGAAGAATCGGCGTCATTCGTGACATTGTTTACCAAAAGTCCCTCATGGCCTAAAAGAAGGGCTAATGCAAAGCTGAAAGATAAGTTTGGAGTATGTTACCCCAACAGTCAGATGAAGAAACTGCATACCTCGATATTTGCCGATAAGTTTAATACATTTATGGGGAAATATTCGTTCAGGCTTATACATGACAAAGTCAATAAGCGCATTTACATCGGTGTGTATAGTCTGGGTGGTAAGATGTTGCTTGACCAAAATGTTTATTATACCTACGATGATATAGAGAAGGCTTTGACGAAAAAGCTCCACAGTCTTTTTTATGTAACAGCGCAAAGACGTCATACGCCTGACGGGAACGAGGAGTTTTTCTTTGATTCGGCTGAAATCTATACGGAGCCGTCGCTTGATAACTTTTTAAATATGCTTGATGCAGGCGAGATAATGTATGATATCAGGATGGGGTCATATCAGAGCGGTCTCTATTGTGGCAGACCGCATGACCACGGGAGCGGGTTCCGAATCAAGGAGGCTGATATCTGTAAGCTGTATCGAAATAAAATTGATGTAGGTTAGCTGTTCAGAATGCAGCCTGATGTCGTGTCAGCGGGTTTTCCGATACGGGGGGGAATCCGCTGACCGTGTTTTTTGTGTGGGGAAGGTGGTGTATAAAAATAGGAGCAACCGTCTCACGATGGTTGCTCCTTAGGGATATAGAATTGATTTAGCTTGCTTTTTGATTAGTCCCGTGTAACAGGAGACTATAAGCGGTTGCTTAATCGTTTTCCGAAAAGTGATTATTCAGCAGCCTGAATAGTCACAGCGCGGTCAAGCGATACATATTTGTCACCCATGTCGCAGAGGTTGCCATTGTTGGTGGTAACTTCGAGCTGCGAGGGGTTAACGCCGTTGCGGAGAAGAATCTTTTCAACGCTGGCGGCACGAGCCTTGCGGAGACGGTCATTGTAAGCGTCGGTGCCGGTGTAGTTGTCGGCCCAGCCTGTGATGACATACTTCTGGTTGGGGTTGCTCTTGATGATTTCGGCGATAGCACTGAGAACGCGAGAGTCAACGCGGCTTACGCGGCTGCTGTTGATAGCGTAGTAAACAGTAGCGAGGGGGCCTGCGGCAACTTCCTTAACCTCGGCGGGACGGCTGAGGCATTCGCGGATCTGGCCTTCGAGGTCAGCTACGCGGGCGTTGGCAGCCTGAAGACGCTGTTCAACGGGATCGCAGTCAACAACGGGAGGACAAACGGGAACGACGGGAGCCGACCATGCAGTCTTGTTGAAGTTGTAAGTAACACCGACGTAGGCAGCGAGGTCCGATGCCATCTTGTCAACGTAACCTGCTTCGTCCTTTTCGTTAGAGAGTACGTTGTAACGTACGTCGAGGTAAAGGTTGAAGTGGTTGTTGAGACGGAATGAGTTGATTAAACCAACGTGGGCGGTAAGAGTCTTGTTGTGACCGTTTTCGTAGCCGTCCTGAAGGTTCTTGCTGTCATATTTGGGGACATAAGCGAAGTCAACACCGCCACCACCGTAGAAAGTAGCGTTGTAGAGACGGTTGGGCTTGTAACCGCACCACCAGTTGGTAAGATTCAGCATAACGTCAACCATGGGGGTGAAGTCGTTGTGCTTTGTCTTGTAGAACTTGCCGTCGATGCGGGGTTCGTAGGTAGCTTCACCGAAAGAACCTTTTTCTCCGACACCTTTAACCTTTGTCCAGTTTACACCGGCACGCATACCGATGATGGGTGAGAACCATTTACCTACCCAAATGCCGGCATTGGGGGCGAAACGATCTGAGAGGTCACGCTTGCTGTCAAATTTAGAGAAGAGGATGTTGGCGCCACCTTCACCCGAAATGAACCAATTGTCTTGGAAACGGTTGAAAGTGTAACCCTGAGCGGGATCCTCAACATACTGAACCTCTTGATTGCTCTGGGCGAAGGCGCTTTGGCCGAGGCACAGGGCACATACTAAACCAAGAATAGAACTTTTGTTCATAAGTAAATTGAAGTTAGTTATTTAAATATTTAAATAGTGATTGAATTACGCCTTATTGCGGAAAATCAACGTCAAAGGTAAGATATTTTTTTAATATAAACTAAATTTTCACAAAAATATCTTTAAAAATCGCTCATTTTCTCTCCGAAACAGGCAATATCGGCCATTTTTAGAGTAAAAGATAGTCCGAATCTGCGTTTTTTAGGACGCCGGACTATCTTTTATTTTTATAACATTTCACCTGTGCATATCGATTGCAGGTGTCGTGTTAATTAATGGTTGTTAATTTTATTTCTTGAGAAAATCCTTGACGCGGGCGGTCACGGCCGGCACGGTGAATCCGAATTGCTCGTCAAGCACCTTGTAGGGGGCAGATGCGCCGAAGTGGTCGAGGCCGAATACTTCGCCGCCTGCGCCGACGAGCTCGCGGAGGGTCGAGGGGAGACCTGCGGTGAGGCCGAATGCGGGGATTGCGCGCGGAATCACGCTCTCGCGGTAGTCGGTCGGCTGGATGTTGAACAGGCCGATTGAGGGAACTGAAACGACGCGGGCCTTGATGCCGTCGGCGGCAAGGTTTTCGGCTACCTCGGCGAGGAGGGAAACTTCCGATCCGTTGGCGAGCAGGGTGACGTCGGCGTTTTCATTCTCGACAACCACATAACCGCCACGGCGGCAGCCGCGGTCAGCTTCGGCGAAACGGTCGCCTGATGCGGCGGGGAGGTCGGGGATGTTCTGACGCGAAAGGATGAGTGCGCTCGGGGTGTCGAAGTTTTCCATTGCCATTGCCCAGCAGACCGATGTCTCGGCAGCGTCACCGGGACGGAGCACGAGCATCGAGGGCTTGCCTGCGAAGTTGCGGAGTTCTTCCATGAGGCGCAACTGGGCTTCCTGTTCCACGGGCTCGTGGGTGGGGCCGTCTTCGCCGACACGGAATGCGTCGTGTGTCCAAATGTACTTGACGGGGAGTTCCATCAGGGCGGCGAGGCGCACGGCCGGTTTCATGTAGTCGCTGAACACGAAGAATGTTCCGCAGGCACCGATGACACCGCCATGAAGGGCGATGCCGTTCATGATTGATGCCATTGTCAGCTCGGCCACGCCTGCGTGGAGGAATGCGCCCGAGAAGTCGCCGTTGGTGAACGGGCGGGTTTTCTTGAGGAATGCATCGGTCTTGTCAGAGTTGGCAAGGTCGGCCGACGACACGATCATATTGTTGACCTTTTCGGCGAGGACGCCCAGCACGTCGGCCGAAGCCTGACGGGTGGCGATGTTGGGCTTGTGGGGGATAGCCGCGTAGTCGATTGCGGGGAGTTTCTTGTCGAGGAACGATTTGAGCTCGGCTGCGAGAGCGGGGTTGGCTGCTTCCCAAGCGGCCTGCTCGGCGCGGCGTTTCTTGACGATGTTTCTCAGTTCCTGACGGCGCACTTCGTAGAGAGCCTTTACGTCGTCGAAGATGACCCAAGGATTTTCGGGGTCTGCGCCGAGGTTCTTCATTGTTGCGGCATAGTCGGCACCTGATGCGCTCAGGGGCTGTCCGTGGGTGCTGCACTGGTTCTCGAAGTTGGAGCCGTCGGCCTTGACGGCACCGCGTCCCATCACGGTGTGGCCGATGATGAGTGTCGGGCGCTCGGTCTCGCCGTTGGCGGCGATGAGGGCGTTGGCGATTTCGGCGGGATTGGTTCCGTCGACTTCGATTACGTTCCAGTGCCATGCGCGATACTTGGCGGCGACATCCTCGGTGTCGACAGCGTCGACCATGGTTGAAAGCTGTACGCGGTTGCTGTCGTAGAACATGATGAGGTTGTGAAGGCCGAGGTAGCCTGCAAGGCGGCCTGCGCCTTGTGAGATTTCTTCCTGAATACCGCCGTCAGAGATGAAGGCATAAGTCTTGTGGCTCAGCCATTCGCCGAAACGGGCTGCGAGGAAACGTTCGGCGATAGCGCATCCGACGGCCATTGTGTGGCCTTGGCCGAGGGGGCCTGAGGTGTTTTCCACGCCGCGAGCCGGGTCGACTTCGGGGTGTCCGGGGGTCACGCTGCCCCACTGGCGGAACTGCTTGAGCTCGTCGAGGGTATAGTGGCCGTAGAGGGCGAGCACGCTGTAAAGCATCGGAGACATGTGGCCCGGGTCGAGGAAGAAACGGTCACGTCCGAGCCACAGGGCATCGTCGGGGTCGGTTACAAGAAATTGGGAATAAAGAACGTTTACGAAGTCGGCACCGCCCATGGCACCGCCGGGATGTCCCGACTTGGCCTTTTCAACCATCGACGCGGCAAGCACGCGGATGTTGTTGGCGGCATGGTTAATTGTATTGATGTCCATGTATTATGAAAATGAGGTAATAAATAAATAGTTGCACTATCGGTGTGCGTGATTTCCGTCCTGCTCGCGGCAAGAGGGAAACACACTGCAAATATAGCGAAATTTCGCTATCGGTACAAATAATTTGTTTACCTTTCCTCTAAAAACGTATT
>DLAR01000031.1 GCA_002494015.1 Porphyromonadaceae bacterium UBA7042
GTTTTATCGGACAGCAATAAAAAACATCACATTTCACCAATGAAAGAAACCGAAAAAAACTCCAAAATAGAGGAAAGCATTGACTTTGTAACCTTGTATTACTGTAAAGGAGCGTTTGACCCTGACCGGGCCCTGCGAATGATACGTTTCCTGCCTCCTGTACCGTGGTGGAGACGGCGCGGGGTTGTGGCTGCCGCAATCGGTGGCGCGCTTGTCGCCTCGGCTGCCGTGTTTACCTATATTGTGCCTGAGCGTGAAGGTGTTGACAAAGTTCCGACCGAGCAGGTGGGCATGCCTGCTGCCGAATCACCCGCTCCTGTTATGGAAGTGAAGAAAATAGAGTTTGCCGACGCTCCGCTTGCCCGCGTGGTCGATGAAATCGAGAGTGTCTATAATGTCAGGGTCACAAATGTTCCCGTCGAAGGGGATTACCGCCTTACACTGAGCTATGAGGGTACTGCTGAAGACCTTGTGGAGGCAATCAATGACCTGCTCGGAACCGGTCTTGCTGTAGAACGATGAAAAAGTTAGCTGTTTCAATCTGTGTGGCGTTGGCGGCATTTTCTGCCGGAGCGCAGAACGTGACCGTTGACGCTGTAAACCGTCCTGCCGCTAAAGTTTTTGCCGAATTGATGGAGCATAGTGGCAAGAATTTTGTCTATTCGGGTTCGCTTTTGCGCGGGATGCGCGTCACCGTCAAGGCTGTTGACCGGCCTATTGCCGAGGTGCTCGACATGATGTTCCGGGGTACTGATATCCGCTATAAAGTCCGTGGCAACAATGTGATTCTTTCAAGGCGTGAAAAGCCGGAACCCCGGCGCGTGACTGTCAACGGGTTTGTCCGCGAGGCCGGGAGCGGCGAGGCGCTGATAGGCGCGATTGTAACCGACTCTGCGAGCCGCGCTGCCACCGTGGCCAATAACGGTGGTTTCTTCTCCATGACTCTCCCTGAGGGAACTACGGTGCTCACAGTTTCCTATCCCGGACTTGAGTCGTTTTCCACGGGCCGCATAAAACTGCATTCCCCGCTGACGCTCAACGTGGAGATGGGGGAGCCGTCCCACACTCTCGCCGAGGTGGTTGTCACTGCCGCCAAGAACCGCTCGCTCGCCATGGAATCGTCGAATGTAGGGGTGGTCAATCTGTCTCGTGATGCAATAGCCTCCACCCCGACGATTTTCGGCGAAAGTGACATAATCAAGAGCCTGCAACATGAGCCCGGAGTCTCGGCAGGTGTCGAGGGACTGGCCGGAATGTATGTCCACGGCGGAGATTCTGACGAGAATCTATACATGCTTGACAACATACCGTTGTATCAGGTCAACCATTTGGGCGGTTTGTTTTCGGCGTTCAATACCGAGGCTATCCGCAATGTCGATTTCTACAAGTCGGCTTTCCCTGCCAAGTATGACGGACGATTGTCTTCGTTCATGGATGTCCACACCCGTGACGGGTCTCTCGAAAGCCATCACGGCTCGTTCAGGCTGGGACTGACATCGGGCTCGTTCAACCTTGACGGCCCTATATGGAAAGGGCACACGAGCTATTCAATCGCCTTGCGCAGAACATGGTATGACCTCATTTCGATTCCCATCCTTGCGATGGTCAACCACGACAATCCCGATGAGAAAACCCGGGGGCGTTACTCGTTCATGGACTTGAATCTGAAAGTAAACCACCATTTTTCTCCGCGCAGCAGTGCCCATGTAATGTTTTACTATGGCGACGACTATCTGAAGTCGGGAAGCTCGTCAGATGTGAGTGTTAATCACGACGGGTGGTTTGACGACTCGACGACACGCCTCCACTGGGGTAACCTCGTCTTTTCGGCAGGGTGGAAATATGTATTCTCACCGTCGATTTTCGGCGAAATCACCGGGGCATATACGCGTTACGGCTCGTCGATGTACTATAAGTATTACAGCGGAGAGCGTCGCGATGGGGAAATCGTCTCGTGGAGCGACGAGCGCATCGACAGCGACAACAACATCCATGACTGGATTCTTCGGGCCGACTTTGACTGGCGTCCTGTTCCGGGACACACTGTCAACTTCGGTGCCGGATATACACGTCATTCTTTCCTCCCGGGCCGCTCGACACGCTCAGTGAAAACCGACGACATGCTTGTTACTGCAACTGACAGCGTGTGGTCCTACCGCGCTGATGAGGCCAATGTCTATATAGGCGATGACTGGCGTCCCTGTGACCGCTGGCGCGTCAACATCGGTCTTCACGGGAGCCTGTTCAGCATAAACGGCTCGACCCATGCGGCTCTTTCTCCCCGCTGCGCCGCTCGGTATACAATCAATGACCGCTGGGCAGCAAAGGCTTCTTACAGCCGCACGTCGCAGTATGTCTACCAGCTTGCCCAAAGCGTGATTTCATTACCCACCGACCAGTGGATGCCGATTCTCCCCGGGCAGAAACCTCAGACAGCCGACAAGATTGCTGCCGGAGTCTATTATGCCCCTGACGAGCGGTGGACTATCTCGCTTGAAGGGTATTACAAGTGGATGCGCAACATCGTGGAGTATCGCGACGAGTATTATACCATTACCCCCGGCATGGGGTGGGCGGCGCGCATGACCGAGGGCCGAGGGTCGTCACGAGGACTTGATTTTAAGATTGAAAAGTCGGTGGGAAAGTTCACCGGTCACATTTCCTATTCGCTTATGTGGGCCGACAGGCAGTTCCCGGATAAGAATCATGGACGTCGTTTCCCCGCGCGGTTTGACAACCGACACAAAATCAACATTGCCCTGAACTGGAAAATCAGTAAAAAGTGGGAGATGGGGGCGGCTTGGACAGGAATGAGCGGAAACCGCATCACGCTCCCCACCCAGTGCTGGGAAGATCCCGGACTGGGACCTTGGGACTATGACATGGTTTATGCCACCGACATAAACAATTACCGACTCCCGTTCTATCACCGTCTCGATCTTAGTTTCACCCGTCACACAAAGCACGGGTTTTGGAACTTCAGCATCTACAACGCTTATTGTCATTTAAACACCATTAGTGTGTATCGTGATTATGACAGTAATGACTATCAATGGGTTACGCTTCCCGATGGAACCGCTATGCTATACAGTCGCCCCGTCTTTCAGAAAGTGGGCGTAATTCCTTTAATCCCGTCAATTTCCTACACATGGCTATTCTAAGAAAATATTTAGTGATACTCACAGTAGTGCTGGTTGTTACCGGCTGCTATACCAACTTTGAACCTGACATCGAGAGCCGCCCGGTGCTGTGCATGAACTCGCTGCTGGTTCCGGGAGAACCTTTGACCGTCTCGCTGACCCGGACATGGCGGTGGTCAGAAGGGGAGCCCGACTATAATCTCGACATTATCGTGCGCGATGCCGAGATTACCTACACCGTCAACGGCTCTCAATGCGGGACACTGACTTTTGATAATAAAAAATACCGTGCCGACTATATCCCCGAGCCGGGTGACCATGTCGTGCTTTCGGCCCACAGCGACAAATATGGCGATGCTACAGCCGAAGTCACCGTGCCGGTTGCCGTGGCTATCGACCGCGTTGAAACCGATGTGCTTGACATTACTGAATCAATCTCTGTTGATAGCGATACTCTTTGGGAAATAAAGGCCAATTTTAAGGTTTGGTTCACTGATCCGGGTGATCAAGAGAATTTCTATCTTTTCGGTTATGATTTTTACAACCCCAAGGGCATGACAGTGCCGATAAATCCCGATGACCCTTGGGGCAACCGTTACTATTGTTTCGGATTAGCCTACTGTTCAGCCCTCGATTATGAACAGGAACCGATTTTCGGGGAACACATAGGGGTGATAGAAACACTCTTTGGCGACAGCTATGGTTACTCGATGTTCAGCGACCGCACCATATCGGGGAAAAGCTACCCGCTCCGCATTTCGGCCCCGAGACTGAGTTACAAGCTGTTTGACCCTACCGATAATCCCGAGTTGCGCACCTCCTCGATCAATATGATTCTCTACAGCATCTCTAAAGGATACTATCGTCATTTGCTCGGCTTGTGGGAGCGAAACGAGGGTATGGCCGGGTCAATAGGCGGGTCTGGACTGGGTGACGCAGTGTGGGATGTCAGCAATGTCTCGACCGGGGCTGGGGTGGTAGCCGCGCGGACAGCCGCCGTGTACCCTGTGCAGGTTTACCCGCTTGTTATTAGCAATCGTTGACATTTAAATTTCTAAAAAAACAACGCAATGAAATTTTTGAGATTTTTCTTTTTCGCAATTCTTTCCATCACGATGTCGGTTGCCCCGGCTCGAAATCCGCAACGCGGTTACCGGGGTTTCCTCGACATCTCTTACAGCCGCATGAATGCCGAGTTGTATGGATTTCTGTCATCAGTGTCAAATGACTGGGGTATTTCCACAGTCCACGGCTATCAGATTAATCGGATGTTTTTTGCCGGGGTCGGAGCCGAAATAAATTCATGCAGTCCCGGTAATAATTTCTATGTGCCTGTTTTCGGAGATTTCCGTGCCGATTTTAAATTTGGGCGTTTTACCCCTTACGCCGACTTGCGCGTCGGATATGCGTTTGCCGACAATGGCGGTTTCCGTTTCTCCCCCTCGGTCGGCTACCGTTTCAATACCCGTCGGCGAGTGGGGTGGAATCTTTCTATCGGCTACACTTTCCAGCATGTGCAGGGGTCGTCGTTTCTGGTAGGGTCCTACTGGGATCCCACTCATGTCGAGACCTACGTTATCGAACCTTACAACATGAACGGCTTTACCGTGCGTTTCGGTCTTGACTTCTGAGCATGTCGTGCGTTATGATGGCATCGCTTATGCGACGGGCATCGAGGATGTTTTGTATTACAGCCGGGGGAATATCGGCCGTGTCTCCGAGTATTTCCCCGGTCATTGACGATACGGCCACCTCCGGGCGGCCTTCGGTCAGGATGTTCTGTCCCATACCTTTCCAGAAATAATCGCCGAGGCCGAGCATGGCGAGAAGGGTGGGGTACATGTCAATCTGCCCCATGACTGCATCGCTGCGGCCCGGGACCGGGGAGTTCAACAGGATGAACGGTGTTAGCTGCCGAGGCGACACGATTCCTTGCGCGGCTTCTGACCGCAGTATCGAGGCGCGGTCTGAGGCCAGTCCCTCGTGGTCACCTGTTATGAGTATCATGGTGTCCTTGTAGTCGGGACGCGACTTGAAATATTCGACGAGGGTGGCAAGACAGGAGTCGGTATAGTGGGCCATCGTGACATAATCGACCATCTTGTCGGGATAACGCGACCGGCCAATCATGAAGCCGGGGTCTTTCATGTCGTCGGGGAGCCTGAAAGGGTTGTGACCCGAATAAGTCACGAAAGTGAGCATGAACGGATGACCGTCGATACCCGCCCCGTCGCGTTTCAGCAATTCGACGCTCTGGCGCAGAAACGACCCGTCGCTCAGTTTGGCCGGATTCCCGACCACCTCGTCTATTTTCCATGCTCCGCGATGAATCAGCGAGTCATAACCCATCGAGCGCGAAATGACCTCTTGATTCCATGTCACAGGTTTGTCGCATGTCAGGATTACGCTCCTCGCTCCCCTTTCTTCGCGCAACGCCTTGCACAGTGACGGATAGTCGGTTGCAGGATACTTCATACTGTAAACCGAGTTGAGCATCGGCAGTAGTCCCGATGTCAGGAGCAACTGGCAGTCAATCGAGCGGCCCGAAGCTACCTGAGTGAGCATGTTGGGGTAAAACAGCGTTGTCGAATCGGCGACAAGGCTGTTGATATAAGGTGTGATCTCCTTCCCGTCGATCCGTGTCTCCACAAGCCAGCTTTCAAACGACTCAAGCAGCACGACGACAAGATTCAGGCGTTGGCCGACCCCGTCGGGCAACGCCTCGAAGGAGCGCAGCGACTCCTTCGACTTGACCCACTGTGCAACGTTGCGCTCAGTTTCGGGAGTGAGGACTGCCGACGAGCTCATCGCGTTATAGGCAAGATGTCCCCCGACAGTGTAAATCGGCACGCCGCAGGTGCTGTAATAGCATGATTCGGCGAGTCGGTCATACTCGTTATAAAACCCACCGTAGGGCACCATCCCGAGAATTGCCGCGACCCCGGTGGCAATGGTGATTGCCGAATATTTCAGCCGTGACCAGTTCCACTGTTTTTTTGCCCGGACTGCGAGAATGGCGGTCAGAATCGTGATAAGGGGGAAGACGATGTCGGCCATCCGCAGCGAATCAATGACACTTGCGGTGAAATCGGCGAGATTTCCCGCGAGGAAGTAACTGTCAAGAGGAATAGCTGTCATATAGGTGCGGCAATACATCAGATTGCTCACCAGCAGGCAGTCAATCAAGGACATAATTACAATCTGCACCCACACCTTTCTTGTCAATACAGCCGGTAGGGTCAGCAGCAATGCCGCAAAGATGTTGAACAGATACAGATGCCAGTCGCTCATGGCGCGGAACGTTGTTCCGGCGCACCACACGACCACAAAGGCCATAAACGTGACAAACATCCCGGCAAGCAGTATCGCGGGACGGCATGATAGAAATTTTTTCATCGTTTCCAATTTCGTTTTAACCTGTTCATGACCGTTGACCTTATAAACGATGTCAGCGGGCGTGAGAGAATTATTATGGTGACTGACAGCAGGATGAGAATAATGCCGGAGATGCTGCGCGGGGTAAGTATTTCCCCGAAAAGCAGCACTCCGAAGGCAATTCCGGTTATCGGTTCGAGCGCGCCCATGACTGCCACCGGAACCGAGCCGATGTCATGAATCGCGACAGCCATCGCAAGCAGCGAGATAATCGTCGGGAATACCGCGATACCGATCACGCACGCCCACGGCAGCCATCCCTCGGGTACCCACTGCAGCTGTGCGCCGAAATCGAGTCTCACGAGAAACACGGGGGTGCCGAACAGCATCGAATAAAATGTCAGTGCCTCAGCCGACAGCGATTTTAGACGGCTCTTGTTGACGGCGACCATATAGATGGCGTAGGAGAGGCTCGACAGCATGACCATTATGATGCCGGTGACGCTGACGTGGGTCCCCTCACCGGGGGAATACAGCAGCATTATGCCGCCGAGTGACATGGCAAGCGAAAGGATGGTCATGGCCGACAGCCGCTGACGGTAGACTGCCCACATTATAAGCGCGACCATCACGGGATAGACAAACAGCATTGTCGAGGCAATCCCCACATCCATGTGGTTGTAGCTCTCGTATAGGAGAAGCGACGACATGGCGAAAAGTACGCCCAACCCGAGCATCATCGGGAAATCCTTCAAAGACAGCATTATGTTTTTCCCGCGCCACATCATGAACAACCCCATGAGCATCACCGCCACCATATAGCGGTAGAACAATACCGACGCGGCGTTCATCCCCGCCTCGTAGAGTGGCAGGGCAAACAATGGATTGGTGCCGTAGCTGATGGCCGCTACCGCCGCCAGCATATATCCGCGGGTTTTCATAAGCTGTCTTTTCATAAATCAGTGAAGATAACAGGGTGTTTCAAAACCGTTACCTTCACTGTTAAAAAAATGTGATATTATAATCAATAAATCACTGCGCCGCCGTCGGGCTGAAGGGTGATTTTAACCTTTGAGGGGTCTTTGATTTTCAATTCCTTTTTCAGCGGTTCGCGTGTCTTGGGGTCATCGTTGATGATGGTGACAACGTCGCCCTTGCCATACATGGGGAGCGCGAGGGTCAGGGTCAGCGGCTCTTTGAGCGCGTTGGTCGCGCCGATGTACCACTTGTAGCCGTGACGGCGAGCAAGAACCACATATTTGCCGGGATAACCGTCGATAAATTTCGTTTCGTCCCATGTTGTCGGAACCTCCTTGAGGAATTCCATTGACACGACAGGCGCGCCACCCTCGGATTCGGGCAGGAGGTTTTCGGGGGTGATGGCAAAATTCTGTATAGGGTTTTGGAACAGGATGGTGGTTGCAAGCTCATGACCGTCGGTGGTAATGCGTTTGTTGCCGCCCTTGTTTCCCTTGTTGATGTTGCGGTTCATGAAACAGCCGCCGAACTCCATGCAGCCGATGGCGTTGCGGACAAACGGGTGCAGGGCCGTGTTGCGTGCCTCCTCGTTGCAGAAATGCTGGTCGAAGAACAGGTTCTCCGACGCAAGCACAGCCTCGGAACCCACATAGTTGGGGTACATCTTTTCCCATCCGCGCGGAATGGTGCAGCCGTGGAATATCACCATCAGGCCGTTGTCGTCGGCATCGCTGAGTATGTCCTCGTAGAGACGCATTGTCTCTTGCTTGTCGCCGCCGAAGAAGTCAACCTTGATTCCTTTTACACCGATTTTCTTCATCCAGCGCATGTAGTCCTTGCGGGTGATGGGGTTGTCCATAAGGTTGGTGGGGCCTTGGACGATGTCGTTCCAGTAGCCGCTGGAACTGTACCACAAGAACAGTTCCACTCCCTTGGAGCGGGCATACTCGACGAGCTTTTCAACACCCTCCTTGCCCATGTTGGTGTCCCACCAGTTGTCGACGAGCGCATAGGGGTAACCCATCTCGGCGGCGAGGTCGACAAACTTGCATAGGTCGTTATAGTTGATGGAGTTGTCCTGCCATACGATCCAGCTCCATGTGCCTTTGCCAAACTTGTAGTCGTTGGCCGTTTCAAAACGCGGCTCCACGTTGTCCCACGGCGCGGTGGTCTCGACAATCGGCGCGAGGTCAGACCCTACGGTCAGAGTGCGCCACGGGGTCGAGCCGGGAAGTGAGAATGCCGGTTCAACAGTGCCGTTGCCGTTGTTTTCCTCGGGCATCGGGAACTCTACCGTGTAGAGGCCGTCGCCTGTCATGTCGCTCAGCCGGCTGCCGCAGTAACGGCGGTCAACCCCGGTCTCGCTGACAAGCACCCACCCGTTGTCGCCCACATGAAACAGGGCCGGGAATGTGTAGCCGTAGCCGAATTTAGACTTGTCGGTCATCGCGCCGTCAAATGTATATTCTTCCTCATAGGATGGCTTGGTGCGTTTCCATCCCACCATAGGGTCGCTCTGCGGGGTGATGAAAGTTGTGGTAAACGAGGGGAAATCAAATCCCGACGCTTCCTTCATGATGCGTATGCTGCCGGTGTCGCCCTGACGGGGAACGTTGTAACGGTAGGCGATGTCGTTGTCGCTTACGCGGAATTCGATTGACATTTCCTGCCCCTTGCTGTTTTTTAGAGTGATGTTTAAGGTGTTGGCTTTATACTCAACATTGGAAACCTTGCTGCGGTTGAGGGTGTAGGACGACGATGTTTTGTCATCGGCAGTTTTTGTCACAGTAAGACCCGAGGTAAAGTCGCCAATGTTGGAGTCAAATCCAAGCGGTGACGGGTCAAGCATAGTTTTTCCGTTGTAAGTTACTGAATAATATGGTTTCCCGCCGTCGAGGTCAAATGTCACGACCAGTCGTCCGTCGGGACCGGCCACAGTCAGAGGCTCGGCGCCGCACAGGGCGGTAACGGCTGCCAGTGACAGGAAGGATAAAACTCTGCGCATAGATAATCAGATTTTGAGGTTATATTTTCGCGCAAAATTAGTCATTATCCCATATATTAGCAAATATAAAAGAGATATGGCTGTAGATGATGTCTCTATAGGTTCTAATTGTCAGACTGCCAATGGCTTTTTAGAGGTTGGAAATTATGTGGTTGCACGCCAAATGTTAATGTGTGCAGGTTTTTGAATACAATTTTTAACTGCAAATTAACATCTGGCATTTGTGCAAAAAATGGCTAACAAAATTTAGCTTAATTTTGCGTTTTGTTTTAATCGGCTGATTGATAGAAGTTTGTTGATGCGATTTTTTGCGCTTGTTACCCGAGGGGCTGATTGACAGTTGTTGTGATTTTTTCAATTGGTTCAAAATGACTATATTTGAACTCAGAAAAACAAAATACTGAAAAAATCTTAAAAACATGGAACAGACTCTTGTCATTTTCAAGCCATCGGCTGTCGGGCGCAATCTCGTAGGCCAAGTTTTGGCGCGTTTTGAGCAAAAAGGACTCATCATCGCGGGCTTGAAAATGATGCAACTCTCCGAAGAGATTCTGCGTGAGCATTATGCCCACCTTGTTAATCGTCCTTTCTTTCACGAGATACTCGACTCGATGACAGCGACCCCGGTTATTGTGCTCTGCCTTCGCGGAGTTGATGCCATCGATGTAGTGCGTCTCATGACCGGTTCAACCAACGGCCGTCAGGCTGCCCCCGGAACAATTCGCGGTGATTTCGCGATGAGTAATCAGGAAAACATAGTCCACGCCTCCTCGTCGCCCGAAGATGCCGTAGTCGAAATCAAGCGTTTCTTCCGTGATGAAGAACTGTTTGATTACACGCCTGTTACAATGAAATTTATTAACGGCCCGTCAGAAAAATAGCATTGTAACCCAGCTCCTCAGCCAATAATTGTCAGTCATCTCTTGCCTTAACCCTCTAAACAATGAAGTTGTTCAAAAAATTAACCATAGCATTAACCCTCATTACAGCCGTCACTTCAGCTTCGCAAGCTCAGCGCCGACTTCCTGAATCCCATCAGGAACAGCATAACTCCCTCCTCGCCAACCAGCTCCCCGCAACTTCGCCCTTCAAGTTTGAGAACAATGACCGTCTCATGCAGGAAGTGCGCGACCGTGAACGCGAATCAATGATTGACAGCGACGTTTTCACCCAGTTCTGGAACAGCCAGAGCGTGAACCCCTACGGAAACGCCGTCGTTATACCTGACCACAAAAATATTGACGTGTCAGAGTTTCACATCCCTGTCCCCGGACGAGTGACTTCAGGCTATGGTTACCGCCCCCGTTTCCGCCGTGTGCACAAGGGAATCGACCTCAATCTCGCAGTGGGTGACACTGTCCGCGCCGCATTCTCGGGCAAGGTGCGCCTCACAAGATATGAGCGCAAAGGGTACGGTTATTACGTCGTCCTCCGCCACGAAAACGGAATGGAAACTGTCTATGGCCATCTCAGCCGTTTTCTCGTGAAACCTGACCAGTATGTGCGCGCCGGCGAGCCTATCGCCCTCGGTGGAAACACAGGCCGCAGCACCGGCCCCCACCTCCATTTCGAGACCCGCTATCTCGGAATTCCCATCAATCCGGCAGCTATTATCGACTTTGAAAACAAAGTCCCCCACAAAGATATTTTCGCATTTGACAAGAAGACCTACGGCAAGTCACAGAACTACGCTCCCTCAAAGGCAAAGCGTAAATCCTATGCCTTCAAGTCGCGCACGTTAAAGAAAAAATCTACGGCACGTCGCAAGACTACTGCTAAAAAGTAAAGAAGCGGCTTCGCCCCCTATGCCTCTCGCGAGGATAATTTAACCAATCTGCAATCTCAGGAATTTACATTTTTAAGGTATCGACGGTGATACCTGTATGGAAAAGTAACAATGCCCGGTTCAGTGATGAGCCGGGCATTGAATTTAAAAGGCTGTTATGAAACACCCTCTAAACGACCTCTAAATTGGGGTCAGTCTTTGAAGGAGTTCTGATAGAGATAGCGCTTGATTGAGCGTTTGGGTGTCTTTTCAAATTCTTCGTCGTAGATTTTAACCTGACGCACCTGTGAGTAGGCGGGGAGGTCACGGTTGAGCTGGGCGATGTTGTCATCCATGACGTGCTCGATTTCCGTGCCTGACAGACCTTGGGCCGAGGCGTTTTCAAGGTCGGGATAGATAAGGGCGACCAGTTTGCCGCCGCCGCCGTCGACGACTATCGACTCGCTGACATAGGGCATGTTGTTGAGCTTTTCCTCGATTTCCTCAGGGAAGATGTTCTGTCCCGAGGGTCCGAGAATCATGTTTTTGTCACGTCCGCGGATATAAAGAAACCCGTCGTTGTCGAGGGTGCAGATGTCGCCGGTGCTCATCCATCCGTCGGAGGTAAATATCGCCTTTGTCGCATCCTCGTTTTTGTAATATCCTTTCATGACGTTGGCGCCGCGCACATAGAGCACGCCGGGAACCGTTGCCGGGTCGGGCGAGTCGATGTGCAGTTCCATGCGGTCGACGCAGCGCCCGCAGGATGCCGGGCGAGTCTCGTTCCACGGCGCGTAGGCAATCAGCGGCGCACACTCGGTCATGCCGTAACCCACGGTGAACTGGAACCCGATTTTGCGCAGAAATGTCTCTACTTCCTTGTTGAGTCCAGCTCCCCCGATGATGATTTCCTCTACATTGCCCCCGAAGGTGGCGGTCAGGCTGTTTTTGATTTTGGACATCAGGCGCTCGTCGACAAACGGCACATGCATCAGCAGTTTCATCAGCGGTTTTTCAAGAAGCGGGAACACGCGTGTCTTGATGATTTTTTCGATAATGAGCGGGACGGTTACGATGATGCGCGGCTTTACTTGGGCAAATGCCTCCATGATTATGCGCGGGGATGGGGTGCGCGTCAGGAAGTTTATGTGGCTTCCCGAGCAGAACGGGTGAATCAGGTCGATGGTGAGGCCATACATGTGGGCCAGCGGGAGCATCATCACCACGCCGTCACCCTCGGGGTGGGGCAGGTAGTCGCGGCAATACTGGAGGTTGGACCACAGGTTGCCGTAGGTCAGCATTACGCCCTTGGAGAATCCGGTCGACCCCGACGTGTAGCTGATGAGCGCAAGCTCGTCGGTGGTGTCTTGGTGGTAGACAACATCGGCGGGTGTAAAACGGTCGGGATATTTTTTCCCGAAAAGCTCGTTGAGGTGGGCGCGAGCGTTTTCAAGGCTTTTGTCATTGCTTTGCAGCAGCGAGAAATCCTTGATGTTTATTGACCCGATGAGATTGGACATCAGTGCCGGGTCGAGATTTTCCCAGATGGAGTCGTCGACAAAGAGAAGTCGAGCCTCGCTATGGTTGACGAGATGGTGGATGTTGTCGGCCTTGAACTCGTGGAGAATCGGCACGATTACAGCACCATAGGTCACTGACGCGAAGAAAGCCACCGCCCATGATGATGAATTTTTGCCGCACAGGGCGATGCGGTCTCCTTTTTTTATACCGGTCTGCTCGAAAAGTATGTGCAGTTTGGCTATTTTGCGGGCCACATCCTTGTAGAGCGACGATGTCCCGTGGAAGTCAGTCAGTGCCGGGCGTTCCCAGTTGTCACGCACTGCATCCTGAATGTATATGTTCAGATGGTCATGTCTTTTCGTCATCATTTTAAAATATAAGAAATAAAAGATAAAATATAAAAAATGGCTTCCGCCGCGGTGTCGTGTCGCAATTCACACCTGCATCTGTTATATTTTATTTTTTCGTTGTCATTTGTTTAAACGCAATGCAAGTCCCGAAACAGCACGGCTCATTGCGGCTTGTTACGGGACTTGCTATGTGGTTGAGCTGTAAGAAACAGCTTTTTATTTCTTCTTGCGGTTGCCGTAGCGGCTCATGAACTTGTCTACGCGGCCTGCGGTGTCGACGAGTTTCTGCTTGCCGGTGAAGAAGGGGTGTGACGAGCTTGTGATTTCAAGCTTTACAAGGGGATAGGTCACGCCGTCAACTTCGATTGTCTCACGAGAGGCCACAGTGGAGCGGGTGATGAAGATTTCATCATTTGACATGTCTTTGAAAACAACTTCGCGGTAATCGGAAGGATGGATGTCTTTTTTCATTGCTATATTGTTTTTTTATTTTTCAACGAAGAGTTTGTGCGCTGGTAAGGCGTCATGTTCTCGTAATGGCGCGGCAAAGTTAGTGAATTTTCTCCACTTGGCCAAGTTTTTGCCTGATAAAAAAGAAAAAATAAGTAAGAGAATTGGCTGGCAAGAGAATTGGCTGGCTTTCCGCATCACGCCCTAGACACATACCTGCCAAAGCTCGTAAGAGCCGAGCAACGTGTGGCTATCTGTGAGCCGCTCGAAGACCCATAATTGAACTTAGCTATCCTTTTTTTCTTTAGATAAAGCCTCCCTAATCAAACCTTTAATAAAATCCTCGGCTTGGTTTTGGCCGATGGCTTCTATTAAGTTATTATAGTCCTCTACTTCATTTCCGGTAAAGCTGAGTATTATGCGTCTCTCTTGGTTGCCTGAAATATGTGTATAGTTTTCTGGGAAAGCCCAAAAACATCCTAAACAAAAGGCAGGGTTCTTACTTTCCCAATTGGGACAATGCTCACATGACCAAGATTTTGCTCTATTTGCAGAAGGACAAAGTAGCATAAAGAAGCTAGTATCTTTGCCCTGTTCGCCTGCTATTTCGTATGGTATTCTGTGATCAACCTGAAGAAGCGAAGGGTCTATAGACTCTTGATAAATGAAGCATATTGCACCATATTCTTCAATTAATGCCTTTTTTAGAGCTTTTGATAGCGCAGTTCTTCCTGCACTTTTAGACATCTTATCTCTATACTTCTCATAATTTCCCAAACGATAGGCGGCAATGGTTCGTCCGTCAGAATCTTTTGTACGAAAAGTTTCTATTGGAATGCCTTGTTCGCGCACATCGCGAACTGCTCGAGGAGGATGATTATAGCCATAAATTGCTTTAATCTCCTCTGAGGTTATACTGCCGTTCTTTAATATATGAGCTATAATTGTTGCAGGTCGCTTTGCTGTTACTGAAAGAAGTTTCTTTTTAAATTCTTCTGAAATTACCATCGCATTTATACAAATTTAAGTTCAGATTGATAACATGCTTCTTTATCAAGTTTTACGTTATCTAACAGATTCGGAGTAACATAAAGAGCCTCGATTGTCTCAATTCTTTTACCTAAATAAAGTGCTTGAGTTGAAAGTCCAGCGTTTAGGTTAATCTTTATAAGATTCAATTCAGAAGGAAGGTCTGCTCCATAAGTTTTATCACCAAGAGCTCCGTCATAGCTAATTAAGAAATCAATATTTCTTTTACATAATTCTTCAATAGCCAAAACAAATTCTTCATAACTTAACCCTGCGATATAACGATGATCTCGGACATTGGAAACTCCCTGATAAGGAGGATCCATATATATAATATCCCCCGTTTTAGCCATTTCTAATATTTCCCGGAAATCTTTTGAATAAAAACGTGTTTTGCCATTTAGCAATAAAGAAATACCATAAATATTATTTCTCATGGTTTGTGGAGAGGTCCCATTTCTTCTTTTATCAGGGGATTGGTTAAATCCTCCCTCTGCATTATAGCGCACAGACCCTTTGACACAACGCGCTAAAAGATATAACATATAAGAAGCTTTTCTTTCGCCGTTATTGAAGTCATCTCGAACCTTATAAAAATGAGCTTCAGAACCACCATTAAAAGTGAACTGTTCCTGCCATACTTCAGTATATGCATCAATTAATACGTTAGGACTTTCTGTAGCAGACTGTATAACAGAGATAATGTCAGGATTTAAATCATTTATGATAAATTCTTTTGCCCTTTGTTGATAAGCGGTAGCAATAGAAATAGCGGCCATACCTGAGAATGGCTCAATCAATCTATTGAATTTCTTTGGGATGTACTGAAGAATCTGAGGGGCTAGTTTTCGTTTAGAACCCTGATATTGAACTATATGCGGAACTGACAATTTCATATCGCAAATATACGACTTATTTTTAAATAACACAAGAAGCCAATCCCACGGATGCACGAGTGTCGCATCTTAATTTTTTACAACGTCAAAACTTTTTAATGCATAAAGTAGGCAGTCATTGTTCCATCCCGCATTCTTTCTATGTCCTTTGACACCCATTGATGACACTTTTGCGTTCCTGATAATGTTCAGTCCAATTCGGTTGGGCAGATGAAGAAATTTCTCAAGCCAGTCAATCTTGCATTACCGTAGTCCTCGATTTCGTTCCATCCCTCGACTCAGCAGATAACTGCGCAAAGCGATATGAACAGGATAGCATCAAGGCTGTGTTTCTGTGTGCGTTCCACGCGTGGGTTACTGATGGAAGAGAAAAATCTATGGGAGAGTTGGAAAGTATCATACACTATGAACGACTGTCAGCCTATTTATATTGGTAAACTGCCGTTAAGTTTATTTAAGATGCGTCTGCCCTGTAAAACCCCGGTTTTGTCCCGAGTAATATTTAATCCGTAAGTATTATTCTTTGAATAGCCGGGGGTTGCAGTTTCGCAACCCCCGGAAACATGTCATCGAGTAAATAAAATCTGTAAAGATTTTTCAATCACCCGCATCAAGAAAAATCTTTACAGATTTTATGTTTAATTCGTTAATTTACCGTAGGTTGCCTTGCGCAACCTACGGCTGTTCAAGGAGGCAATATTGTCAGATTGCTATTGCGCCGCACAGTCGCTAAACCCCGGCGTGGCTAAGTTAGAGCCATTGCGCCACGCTGTACCGCACTGCTGTTTATTTGTTACCTGTCATCTGTTAAAAGATGTATCCGACTGTGGCGAAGAAGTTGAAGTTGTGGCAGGTGGGTTTGCTGATGCCGTAGGTCTTGGCGATGTTTTTGAACCCGGCCTGAGTGCGCACCCCGACGGTCACCCGGTTATAGAATGTCAGGCCCGTCGCGATGTGCAGGCCGATGTCAGAGCGGTGGTATGAGTTGATGAAACTGCCCGAGTTGTTGAAGTATCCGGTCTTGGCAGTGCTCCCGTCGAGAATGAGCTGGCCCAAGTCGTTGATACTGGCGGTGTAGATGGTGGCGTTCTGTTTTCCTCCCGAGCCGTAGCTGTAATAGAGGCCGCAGTCCACATTCCATCTGACGCAGTCGGCGAGGTTGAAGTTGAACGAGGCATAAACCGGAATGTTGAAGTAGCGGAAACTGTTGCGCAGATACACGTCGCTCAGATGGCGGTCATCCTTGGCTGTGACGTTAAAGGTGATGCGCGTGGAGTTGAATGTCAGGTTGAGCTCTGTCCCGATGGCAAAAAAACGGTTGAAATTAAACTTGGCCCCGGCTCCGAAGCCTCCCGCGGCGCGCATCGACGAGTTGATGTCAGAAATCTCGGGGAAGATGTCGGTGTAGTTGTTGGTTACATAGCTCCCGCCGACGAGGGCGTGAACGTCAATTTCGATAAACCGGTCACTCTTGCCGGTGTCGATAAATGCCACGTCGGCGGCAGCGGCGGTCGTGATGCCGAGCAGCAGGGTCAATATTGCGGAGATACTTTTTTTCATAATCAATAGCGTTTAACGAGACCAAAATTAACCTAAAAAAACGAATCTGCAAAATGCAAAGCGGCTGTTGGGGCCAAATAGGCCAAAACAGCCGCTTTGTGTTATGTAATCAATGTCATTAATGTTTAGAAAATACTGTGCGGATAAAGCAGGCATGACTATCTTCTCCTCCATTGGCATCGGCCGCATCGGTATTATATCCTTCAAAAGACATCGTATAGAAATTCATGTCAAGGGCACACGACTTGGATGCATCTGGATAACCTTGGTCTTTGCCGTCAATCATATAATTGGACATGGGTTTTTGCCGGTCTCTCAGCCAATAAACGCAACCTGGGCGTTCATAGAGGTCGTAGAACAGCGGCATGCGGGGTAAATATTGGTTATCGGGGTATATGTCATCTCGGCCGGCGTATCTCATTATGCCCCAACGGGTGATTCCGGTTATATTCCCGTCCTTATCTTTACTTGCACCTCCTTTGCGGTGTCCGTGCCATTGAGATCCTAACGGGAAAAATATTTGGGCGCAGGTGTTTTGATTATACACAATAACACCCATCATTCCCCAGCTGTTGTCGCTGCCGTTAAATCCGGTAGCTTCGATAACATTCTCTTTGGTTTCGGTTGCACCGTCGGCATAAACGATTCCGTATGATTTGGCGATGGGGAAGTTCTGGTCATTTGCATTTCGCGATATCAAGTGCCCGTCATAAAGGTCGGCACCGGAGGCAATATGCTCGTCATTGCCATTAGTTATGTCCCAGCGATTGAAATTTCCTTTTTTCTTGGCAATAATTTCTTCCCAAGTCATTTCCGTTGTATTGCTGTCCGGGTCGTGAACGACGTATTTGTCGGTAGATTTTACCTCGTGAAAACGTGGATAAATATCATTGTTTGATTGCAGAATTGCAACAGGACTGGTGCGCCGGAAAAGTGACCCTTCGGCAATCGGCGATGTTGTGGGGATGGCTTTATAACCGTCTCCGTCTTTTTCAAAATGATCGACATTGTAAGATGACCATTTTTGGTCGCCAAGTCCGGCAATATCAATCGGGTCATACCCCTCTCTCACGAAAATGTCATGTTCACAGGAGTAATTGTGGTATCTGATTTTTACAATTGCGCAGCCTGAAGTGCCATTGAAATTTATATAAAAATCAATTGGATGTTCGCTTTCGCCTTCGATGCGTGTAGTCTCTTTCTGTTCCATATTTCCTTCACCGCTGCCTTCGACGGTTGAAGACAGTGTGATGATATGGTCGCTGCCCATCACGACTTCGGCACTCCATTTCCCGATAGATGTAAAGGGTTCAAATTTAGGGGCTTCGGGTTTGGACAAATGCATTAATCTTACATGAAAGTTGTCGCTGCTGCCGGCACTGCGCCATACCCCTTTCGGGTTCAGTATGCGTCGGACCTGTATTATGTCGACATCTACAGGGTCGATGCTCTCATAACGCTCTCCTGTTGTCTTGTGAACAACGGAAAAACGTATTTTACCGTGTCGGGGATAGGAATAAAATGGATTATTGCCCGAGAATGCCGAGCGTGTCACAAGTTCCTTGGGGCGCGTATAGATAGGAATCGTAAAAATTCGTTCCATCGCGTCTCCCGCAGAATTTCGTTTGGTCACAGCGACATTATATACTCCGTTGTAGGCTGTATTGGTGTCATGTTGGCCTTCCGATACATCATAGTCACGCGAGCCGAGGTCATGGTCGTTATAGTATTGCCTGTTATAACTCGGTGGATCCATGTGTATCCAGTCCGTTAGATTGGATGGTTTGTTTTCGGTACCGGGCACCTCGATTTTCACAACGTTGTCTTGTCTCAATGAGAGAAAACTATTCCACGGACCGGGATCGGATTCGTTTTTTTGATAAAAACGAAACTGCTCATGACCATATTCATCAATCACCTTGTCAATTGTGGGGAAATCGACAGACCCATCGCTGTAAGGTTTCCAGCTACATTCGACTATCTCAGCATGGAGAACATAATCGTCAGGTATCTTTCCCACCATTTTGACTGTGGCATTCATGCGCTTGTTGTAAAGGTAGGATATATAAAGGGGATTTGTGACATGCAATCCCGGGGTGGTCTGGTAGTCGATGTGCCAGTCGTAGTCGTTGCCGTAACCCTTGAGTTTCAGGGTCAGTTTGTAATGGGTGTTTCGCTCGGCATTGTAGTCGGTGTCCCCCTTGCCGAGCATGTAGCGGTACTTTATGGGTCCTGACCCCATTGACCCGTCGGCTGAGACGCAGCGATAGAACCCGACGACCTCGATGTAGGTGCCGAATGGCTTGTTGTCTTTCCATCCTGACTCGATGTCGTTTTCTACAGGATGGTCAAAGTCGATGTGGGTTCCGTCCTGAGACTGTTTTTTGGATTTTCCGGTTCCCTGCATGTTCTCGTAGAAGAACAGTGACTCTGACTTGTGTTCATGCTTTTCGTCATTTACGCTTTCAGGAGTCTTTTCATCCCCTTTGCCGAGATAGGGGTGTGAAGAGTTGCACACATGCAGGAATGTCGCCGGGGTTATATAGTTTGCGCTTTCGGGTATTTCCTGAACGGTGATGGTTTTCCCGGTCTCGTGCAGAACGCTGTAGCGGTCTTTGGGCGCAAGTTCGCTTCCTCCCGGATGATTCTCGTTGCCGAGGGTGCAGCTTTGCGGGATGTCATGGATGGTGATTGTCTCGATGTAGACCTGCACGTTGTCATACAGCTCGCTTCCGTCAAAGGCAACGGTGACTTTTGACGCGAGGCGGCGCACCCAGCTGTGAATCATCACGCTCTTGGCGTTGATGCGCAGAGGGGTCGCGTCGGTGGCTTTGCGGTTGGGGGTGTTGAGGGAGAAGACGCCAAACATCTGGCTGTTGTTCCCGGTATCTGTCAGGTCCCAGTCAAACGAAATGGCTTTCAGCTTTTCGCGGGTCGAATATTTTTCTTTATCGAGGGCGGGGACGTTGACATTGGCAACGGCATAGATATAATATTCCCCGCGCGGGAGTTCCATGTCAAACTGTGCGCGTCCCTGCAGCGCGTCGCCGAGTCCGTTTTCGCCTTTTTCGTTGTCTTCGCGATTGTCCCCGTTGTCGACATTGACATTTTTTAGTTCAGAATCGTGGGTGCCGTTTTCATCCGTAACCGTGTAATAACGGTCTTTGTAAAGGTTGCCGTCTTTGTCATAGATGAACATGTAGAGCGACTTGATGTCCTGAATCATGTCTCCGGGATCACCGGCCCGGCTGTCGATGCCCACCTCGTCGCCTCGGTCCCATGACAGTTTTACCGACACACTGGCCACGCCTTCCTCGATGTCGCCGAAATCGCCGAGAGCATCGTCGCGGCAACCTGCAAGCATGACAGTGATTGCGAGTAGGAATGATATATGGATAAAGCGGATGTACTTCATAATGAATGTGATTGTTATAATGTCATCAATACCGGCCTTAGAGCGGTCTTTATGGATTATTGAATGTAAACGGCGAGGGAATCTCCTCCTTGCTGCTGTTATAATATTTGGCGGTCGAGCTGTCATAGAAACAGATAAACACATCTTCCCCGTCAGTCCCTTTCGCGGTAAATGTCAGCCAGCCTTTTTCGTTCACATCGGGGGTTGTCGGGTCATCTTCCTCTACGACTTTGGAGAATGGGTTGTGGATTTCCACACGGGTATTAACCTCCCCGACTCTTGTTACCCAGTATTTGCCCTCCTTCATGTCATAGAGGCAGATAGAGCGGCCATTGATGTCTTTTATAATGACAAAGCCGGTTACCGGGTCGACATTGAGGATGTCATAGGGGTTGTTGATTACGGTAGTCTTGTCGGTGCCGTAATATTTTCCTGTCTCGCGGTCATAGTAAAACTGTATCTGTCCGTTTTCGTCGGTGACGGGTACAAGGTTGGCCCCAATCTGGAGACCGAAATCGGGTTCGAGCTCGACTTCGCCGTAGGGAACCACCTGCACTTTCACGCGGTCGAGGTTTTTGTATATCTCGATGCGGTACCAGCAGTTGCGCAACAGGTCATAGGGGTCGGTCGTGCCGTCTTTCACGAGCTGTATTGTCACCCAGTCCGGCTCATAGTCGGGGTCATACTCATTGCCGCCGACCTTGACACGGATGCCGGTCGGGGTCGCGTCGGCACCGGTGTTGCAGTATTCCGGCACATAGGCTATGAACGATGACCCTTCAGCAGCTTCGATAAATTTCAGGTTGTCGCCAATCGTGGCTGTGGACGGGACGCGTGCTGTCGAGATGTAGTCAAGGTCATAGTCGTTGTGGATATAATCGTCTTGCCGGTAGGCTTTAGGGGCGAGGTATCCCTTGGTGTTATATCGCGTAATCTCCACATCTTCAAGTTTCCAGCCGGCCTTGACGGTCTCGCTTGACAGATACACCTCGACCTTGGCGTAGGCGCGGAGGAGATGAAGGGTGCCAAGGTCACAGAAATTGTTGGAATCAAATGTAAGCGACGCATATTCCCTGATTCCGTAGAGGGGGATGGTGTTGTCGGCCGACAATTTCATCATGGCGGGGGTGAAATCATAGGTCTGTTCACACACATCGTCGACGGTTGTTTCTCCCGCGACAAGGCCAGTGGGATAGTTTCCCGCGCCCCAGTTGGCGAGTGCGACCACCTTGAGCGGCCGGTCGGGGAGATTGCTGCGGCACGAGCCGAGGACGCTGTAGGTCTTGGAGATGGTTGTCGATTCGAGCGGGATGACTGACTCCACGTCGATAGAGGCGACATACTTGTTCTTGTCGTCAAAGAAAAGGAACATGAAATCTTTTCCCGGAACATCGATATAGTTTTCGTAACCGCTTCCTTTGTCATACCCTCCTTCAGGTGTCTCGGGAGCACGCGAGCCCTTGTCGCCGAGGGTGAGGATGAACCCGACACGCAACGGCTCGTCACCCGAGGTGCGCAACGGCTCGTCACCTCCCGAGCAGGAGGCGGCAGCGAGCGCGGCGAGCGCGGCGAGCGCGGTCAGCAGGTATTTTATTGCTGTGTTCATGACGGATAGGCGGATTTATCAGATTTCAGAATTTTGAAGTACGATTTTCCACGCGCCGATACAGATGTAGCTGCTGATCCATTCGTCGCGCTCGTCGAGGAAGAAAGTCATCGGGTAGGTGTCCTGACGGTCGAGGTATTCCTGATTGGGGATAGAGAGGTTGTCATAGCTTTTCGACATGATGCAGTAGTCGATGATGGGGATAGTGACAATGGTCTTGTTGTCGGTTGTCCTGTTGATTCGCAACACCGGGTTGCGGTGGGTCATCAGTCGGCTCACCGATATTTCGGCCACTACCGCGCTGCACTTCTGGTAATTATCGGTGTTTTCGGCACGGGAAACAGTGCTGCCCGACGGCAGGATGATGCCGGCCATAGCCTCGTCAGTGTGCCATGCGTGATAGGTGACAGGCTCGTAGTCAATAAGCGAATTGTCCCAGTCAAGAAACGCGTTGTCGTCAGTAATCGAGAAAGTGAAATCATCTTTGTCCACATGATTTCCCGACAGATGCTGCAAGATGACGCGGATTGTGTTGGTGTCCTTGACGAGGGGGACGGTGAACACATGCACTCCCTGCTCGTCGGTGAACTCGGCTGTGTCGAGCTTGCCGTAGTAGAGGCGGTCGAGGTGGTCATAGCTGTGGGCCGACCCGTCGGGGAGACGCTTGTGGTTGAGCTTGCACTGCAGATTGTCGCGCCAGTCGTTTTCGCTTACGGAAAATGACGTGCGGTGTCCGTCACCGGCCCATGCGATAAGGGTGTAGTTGCCCGGGGCGACATCGACATCCATCAGGTATCCCTGTGTGTTGAGGGCTTCGCCTGATTCCCGTTTCTGCCACACGACTTTGCCGGTCTTGTTGTCGATGACATAGAGTGTCACGTCGTTTACCTCGACATGGAAGGCATCGGCAAACTTCATGTTCATGTCATAGACAAACCTGACCTTGTAGTAAGGGTCGCAGTCACCCTCGTCGCGGAAAATCATGCCGTGACACGATGTCATGGCGACAGCGAGCATCAACGCGGTCGCGATGCGGGTCTTAACGGTGTTGAATATATTGGCAATCTGTTTCATCTGTGGTAGTATGTTGAGGCGGGTGCCGGGCACCCGCGCGGAAATTTCAGGTTAAGAAAGAGGAGGGGGAGTGGTTCCGAGTCGAGAGGGAGGGGCTGAGGGAGGTGAATGGTGGAAAGTGAAGGGTGAATGGTGAAGGGTGCTTGGTTTTACTCAGGCAAAGCCTGATTTCCACTTTTCACCCTTCACTGTTCACTCTATTCACTTTTACTTGAGATTGAGAAAGATGGATGATTTATTCTCCATCTTTCACCTATCACTGTTATTAGATGCCGGCGCTCTGGTTGACAATCTTCCAAGAGAGGATGTTGATTCGTGCGCCAAGATAATAGGTGGGATCTTCGGGTTCGTCGGGGATAATGGGCTCGCCGGGATTTTCCTGTGAGCCGTCGCCGGGAACAAAGATGCCGCGTCCGATGCGGGTGAGCTTGGTGACAGTCACCTTGTACCAGTGGTTGCGCACAACGCCATAGTATCCTTCGCGTTTCTGGTCGGCGGGGTTGGTCTCGCCTTCTCCGAGGTTGGTCTTGTCGGCGTTGATATGCTCGACGGGGATAGTATAGGCCATCAAGCCGTCGGTGTAGGCTATGCTCTTGCCCCAAGTTTCGGCATTCTGGGCTGCATCGAGGACAGTCTTGAGAGCGGTGGCGGGATCGGCGATGGGATAGAATCTGCCGTCGGCTTTCTGCTCATAAAGCTTGGTGCCTTCAGGGAGATTGGGAACGACTTTTACAGTTCCGGTGCCGAGACCTGCCGATTCAAGTATGACGTAGTTTTCATCAATCTGTGTGAATTTATCCTCTGTGGTGGGGGTATAACCTTCAACAGGGATGTCTACGGTACCTACATAGGTGTAGAAGTTCAGCTTTTTAGCCTGATCGATGGTGTTGAGCAGGTAGGCGCGATAGTTGGGCTGTTTGAACAGGATACCGTTGTGCATGACAAGGTTGAGGGGCGTGAAATTGTCATCGTTGTCTTTCTCATATGCGACAGCTTTGAGAGCTACGCTCGTCGTCTTGGCGGGGATGACGCGGTTAACCGGGGTCGATACTCCGTCGACCAGCTCGTTCACTTCTTTGAAGATTTTGTCGGGCGTGTTGGTGTACTCGTTGCAGTAGGCGGCGTTGGCAGGGGTAATCTCGCTTGCGAGAACCACCTTGCCGGTAAGAGTGGGTGCTGAGACAAAGTTGATGTAGGGGTTGTCGACTACGGCCTCGATTTCTTTGTCGTATGCCACACCCTGACCCCAGTAGCTGCGGAAGTTGGAGGCATCGTTCCAGTTGTCAAACGGATTCCACTGAGTCGCAGTTTCCGAAGTGACCGCGGGGAGCTGTTTGGCAAGATAGGTCTGCTTGGCTGTTGAGTTAAGACCCCATCCGATGAATTTAACCCATATTTCGGTAGCAGCGGTAATGTCGCTGACCGGGCCGTTCTCGTTTCCGCCCACGGTCAGGGGGAGCTTGTAGTATGTTTCACCGTTTATGACTTTCTTGTCGTCGGAGCCGCCGAGCTTGTCGTCAATAACGACCTGAACCTTTACAGCAAGACGTTCCACATAGACGTTGAGAACGTTTTTGCCTTCAAGGTTGTCGGGCACAGGTTCGCTGTAAAAATACTTGGGGTCAATCACGTTGGCGAAATATGTGCCGTCCTCGTGAGTTTCGCTTTTGCCATAGTAGCTTGTGGTGCACATTACAAAATGAGTCTTCTTGCTGTCGCCGGTACCCTCGCTCCATGTTGCGGCGACTTCGAGAGTCTTGGCGGTAGCGTCGAGAGTTGACTTGGGCTGGAAGCCTGTGGGGGCGTTGAGAACGGTCAACAGATACTTGGGCCCGGTGGTGTTGCCGTTGTTGCGGATAACGAGGGTGCTTTTTCCCAAATGCTCGATGTTCTGATCTTTGTCGGTGTTTCCATCGGGATTCATTCCTCCTTCAATCCAGCGACTTGCCTCGCACACGAATACCTTGTTGGCATCGAAGAAGAAGAAACGGGCGCTGACGACATCTGATTCGGTATTGAAATCGCCAAATTCAAACCCTCCGTCTTCGATTGATCGGCTGCCGCTGTTGGCATCGATTATGTTGACGGTCATGTAGGCGTCTTTTCCGAGTTCCCAGTCAGTGGGCTCGCTGCTGTTTCCTACTGGTTCGTCGCTACACGCTGTCATTGCCAGCACGGCGAATCCCATACAGAACTTGCTTAGATTTTTCATTTTAAGATAAAAATTATTGATTAATTGAGTTATTTTTCAGACGGAGTAATCAGATATGTTACTGTCGGGCGCGAGCGCATCTCGTTGAGGATGCCGAGTTGCTGCGATGCCTGTTCCAAGCCGCCTTTTGCGGCAAGGTCAAGATAGAACCGTGCGCTGTCATCGTCGCCACGGCGTGCGGCGAGTACGCCGCGGGTGTAAATGGCCTCGGGGGAGTCTCCTGCACGGTCGAGATAACGGGCGGCGGCATCGAGGTCGTCACGGCGCATCGCGATTGAGGCAGCGTTGACGTTGGCCTGCGGGTCAAGGGGGTGGATTTCTACAGCCTTGAGCATCACCTCGTCATATTCGGGACTGCCGAGGGTGAAGGTGTCGGCGATGCGCGAGAAGTCGACGGGGCGCAGTCGCTCGGGTGTGGAGGCGAATACTCGTTTCAGCTCCTCGATGTCGATATAGGTGCGGATGCGGTATTTGACGGTGTAGTCAGAGTGTCGCAGGGCAGGGTATACGCTGTCGAGAATCAGCTTGTATTCGCGCGGATAACGACGCTTGATTTCAGCGTCCTTGGGGTCCGGTTCCATGTCGGAGTCAATAATCGAGAGGATGCCGTCACGGTCGGGAAGGGTGCATTTTTCCACCCACCGGCGCAGTCCTTCCCAGTCTTCCGGCTCATAGTCGGTCGACATGATTTCGGGGGCGAAATGATAGTGGGAGCGCACATATTCCTTGAGCGAGGCGGTACGCCCCATAGCGAGCCTGACGTTGTTGCTGTAGGGACCTTCGGGCGAGGCGTAACCCTTGATAGTCACGCGGGTAATGGTCGCGTCGGGGTCGTTCTTCACACGGTCGATTGACTCGATGATTTTAGCAATCTCGCGCACGTTGCGGCGGTAGGAGGGCTTGATTTCGGTGCGGTTGACGACGAAGTCTATAAACGCGCTTCCCTCGGCAGTCATCTCGACAGCCTCGTCACCGGTGAGCGCGACATAGCTGAACGGCGGTGTGAACGGCTCGACGGTGAAGTCAAGCCGGGCGACGGGTGTCGTGGCTTTGGGTTGGGCGGGGTCGCAGCAGTTGGCCACCTCCTCGCGCACTACGATTTTGCTTTGTGTCATCCACGGCTGCCACTGAATCTCGCGGCTGTAGTCGACCATTACGCCTGACCCCGAGCGGTAGATGCCGGCACTGTTGTCGGGGTCGATTTCTCCGTCGCGCTCGTAGGCATAGTAGCGGTTGCGGCCGGCGATTCTGACAGTCGGCAGCTCAAGGCTGTCAGTAGACCCGACAGCGCGGATGACGGGGGTGAACACCACTTCGCGGTCGTTGCCGGGACGGATGTCGCGCGTGTCGAGACTGAATGTTACTGACAGGGCGTTGTCAGAGACGCGCCGGATGTTGACCCGCGAGACTTCAAAGAGCGGTCCCTGTGCGGCGTTGACGGCAAGAGCCGACGCGGCGATAGCCAGCGCGGGCAGCATATTTTTGAACATTTTCATAAATGAAGTCAATGAAATGTGGTAAGGTGGGAGAAATCAGAACGCGTAAATGATGTTCAGCGCGGCTTTTGTCGGGCCGACATAGTTGTGGGGACGGTTGCGGTCAATGCGTTTTCCGCAATCGCGACATTCAAAGGTATCAAAGCGTGTGTAAATCCAGCCGAAACCGATTGTGGCCTCGAAACTCCACCGGCGGTTGAGTATCCAAGTGTAGCCATAGGCCACACCTGCACCGGCTGCCCATCCCTGATAGCGGTAGTCGGTGAGCTTGGAGAGGTCAGATCCGAGGAAGTTGATGTTGTTCTTGATGTTGCCGAAATTATATTCCCCGCCGAGGGCGTGCATTCCGACAAAGTGTCCGGCGAAACGGCGGCAGAACCAGTAGCGCACTTCGGGCTGCACCATCCAGTGGCGCCAGTCATGATTGTTTACGCTCCATGCGTTTAGCTGGCCACGCAGTTCGACCGTCCATTTGGGGGCGATACCGACCTCGACACCGATATTGGGAGTCAGAGTCACGTCGGTAAGTAAGTCTGTTTTTACGACTGCCTTTTGCGCGTGTGTTATAAAAATCAAGCACATAAGGACTGCCGTAAATGCAAGTCGCAGATGAACCATTATATTTTACCTTAAAATTCAGTTAATTACAATACTCTATTCTTTTAATTATCTAAAAGTTGTGTGCAAATAAATGATGAATCTATGTTCGGTTTGTCAGACAAAATTGCGTTGACGTGTGTTAGATGTATGCCAAAAAATGACAAAATAGACTTTGTGCATTTTTTTGCGGTGCAAAAGTACAAAAGAAAGCTACTAATTACCCCCCCCATTTTGGTTAAAAATAGTTAAAATATAAAACATTTTGTAACGTTCATGTGTTAGAGCGTGTTTCATAACAACTGTTATGAAACGCCCTCTTATAATAAAAGGAGGCCTGCGGGCGTTTTATAATGGTGAATGCACATGAATTTGAACGAGAATACCGCCGCCTTTACATGCCGCTGGGGATGTGGGCGTTGCGCATGACCGGCGATGTCACGGAAGCCGAAGACCTTGTGCAGTCATGTTTCGAGTCGGCATGGCGGCATATTTCGGCCGGCATGGTAATCGGAGCGTTGAAACCCTACATGTACAGGGCGGTGCGCAACGCGTTTCTGATGTCGCGGCGAAAGGGAGTGGAGACCGTCAACTTGGACGACTGCGGCGAGGTGTCTGAAGATGATATTGACACGGCCGAGCGCGATGCGGCTCTGTGGCGCGCGATTGACTCGCTGCCCTCTCGGTGCCGGGAGATATTCCTGATGAGCAAGCGCGACGGAATGAGTAACGCTTTTATCGCCGATGAACTTGGAATCTCGGTCAAAACAGTGGAAAATCAGATGACCAAGGCGTTTTCAACACTTCGCGAGGCTCTTTCAGCGCGTGGAGGGAACGTGTTCTTTCTTCCATTCCTTTAGATGCCCTCTAAAAATTTATTGTTACCTTTGTGACAAAATAAACTTGTTTTAAAAAATGAATAAAAAATTACTTTCTTTGGCATTTGCCACCGCCGCGATGACCGCATGTGCTGTCGCCGGCGAGCCTAATTACAAAGTGACTGTCAATTTCCCCGATGACAGCAATGATGATGCGATGGCCTACATTGTCGACTTTGACTCGGGAGAGCTTGTCGACTCGACCATTGTTACCGGCGGAAAGGCTGTATTCAGCGGAAATATCTCCGTTCCCGCCATGAGCCGAATCTCGGTTGACGGAGGCCGCGGCCCGATGTTTATTCTGGAACAGGCTGATATAACAGTCGACGGGCAGAACGGAAAACCTACCGGCGGCACGCTTAACGGCCGCATGGAGTCGATAGCCGCGCAGATGGACTCGATTGTCGCCCTGTATAAGTCTCTGCCGCAGGACTCGGCATCGGTTGCCCGAGGCGAGGAGCTTGAAGCGGAGTATATGGCTATTCCCAAGAAAGCATTTGCCGAGAATATCGACAATCCAATCGGATTGTATTTCTTCCTTCAGAATGCCTATGAAATGGATCTTGAAACTCTTGACGGGCAGTTGAAAAAATATCCGTCGCTTGCGTCGTCAAAGCGTGTGGGCAAGCTGCGCGACGCGCTTGTCGCCAAGAAAGAAACTTTTGTGGGAGGAAAATATAAAGATTTTGAAATCACTTACAACGGCAAGACATCAAAGCTGAGTGACTATGTCGGAAAAGGCAAGTACACGCTTGTCGATTTCTGGGCAAGCTGGTGCGGCCCCTGCATCCGCGAGATTTCCACAATCAAGAACCTCTATAACGAATACCACGAGAAGGGACTCGACGTGCTCGGAGTTGCAGTGTGGGACGAGCCTGCCAATACCGAAGCTGCAATCTCGCAGCATCAGATTCCGTGGCCGGTTATTATAAACGCACAGACTATCCCTACCGACCTTTACGGTATTTCGGGAATTCCGTGCATCATACTTTTTGATCCGGAAGGAAATATCGTCAGCCGTGACCAGCAGGGTGAGAACCTTGTGCGCGATGTCACTGCCGCGATGAACAAGTAAACCGTTTACCCGGTTTATTAGTTTAAGGTTTGGGTTTAAGGTTTAGATAAATGATGGGTCTAACTGTTAGATTCCACTATTATCTAAACCTTAAACCCTAATATTATTTTACCATTTTTTCAAAGGAAATGGGGACGGGGGTAGAGAAGTGCATCTCTTTGCTCGTGATGGGGTGGACGAAACGAAGAGTCTGCGCGTGGAGGGCGAGACGGTGGATGGGAGAGGTCTTGGCCCCGTAGCGGCGGTCGCCTGCGATGGGATGACCGAGGTCTTTCATGTGGACACGAATCTGGTTTTTGCGGCCTGTATCGAGCGAGACTTCGAGAAGTGTGTACCCGTTGCGGCAGCGCAGAGTCGAGTATCGGGTGACGGCGAGTTTGCCCTCGTCGGGATTATCGGTGGAATACACTTCGTAGCGGGAGTTTTCGGCAAGGTAGCTGCGCACTTCTCCTTCTTCAGGTTCCACTTTGCCTTCTACCACGGCAAGGTATTTGCGGTCGAGAACCATGTTGTTCCAGTTGTGCTGCAACTTTTCCTTGGCCTCTTCGCTGCGGGCAAATACCATCAGTCCCGACGTGTCACGGTCAAGGCGGTGAACGATGAACACTTTATTGCGCGGGTCATGCCACTTCACATAGTCGCGAATAATGCTGTAGGCAGTGCCTTCCTTGATTTTGTCGGTACCCATTGACAGCAGTCCGTAACCTTTGTTGACCACGATGATGTATTCGTCCTCATAGACGAGCTTGAGTCGGCGGTGATAAAACACGCGAAACTCACGGGTGAGATTCACTTTTATTTCGTCTCCTGCCGAGAGCGGGGTGTCAAACTGCCTTGTCGGGGTTCCGTTTATGGCAATCTGATTGTGGGAAAGCAGGTTCTTGATTGTCGTGCGCTTGCGGTCGGGCATAGCCTCAATCAGGAAGTCCATTAGTTTTTTGCCATCGGCATCAACGGTATAAGATTCGATGACATCGGGTTTGAACGCGTTGCGTTCGGCCCCGGGCTTATGGTTGGGACGTTTCATTTTTAGCTTTTTTTGCGGCGCGTTGTCGCCTTTTTGGATTTGGCATCTTGGTCGGCAATGATGGCGCGCACTTCTTCAATAGAGAGGGCCGCGGGATCAGCGACAGTTTTAGGAATCTTGTAGTTGCTTTTCTTGCAAGCGATATAGATGCCGTAGCGGCCGTTCAGAATCTGAATGTCAGGGTCTTCGTCAAAGGTCTTGACCACCTTGTTGGCTTCTTCGGCGCGCTTGGCATCGATAAGGCTGATTGCTTCCTCGATGGTGATGGCAGTGGGGGCGATGTCCTTGGGGATAGACACAAATTTGTTGTCATGGCGCAGATAAGGGCCGAAACGGCCGACGGCGGCGATGACTTCTTTTCCTTCGTATTCACCCACGGTGCGTGGGAGTTCAAAAAGTTTCAGTGCGTCTTCGAGCGTGATGTCAAATACTGACTGGTCTTTGCGCAGCGATGCGAAATGTGGTTTGTCGCCGCTGTCACCCGAGCCTATCTGCACTACCGGGCCGAAACGACCGATTTTAACCGAGACGGGAAGGCCCGATTCGGGATGGACACCCAGTTGGCGTTCGCCCACCTTGTGCTCGGTGCGCATACCGTTGGCCTTTTCGACCTCGGGGTGGAACATGGAATAAAATTCGCCGATTTCGCTGGCCCAGTTGGTGTTACCCTCGGCAATCAGGTCAAATTTTTCCTCCATTTGCGCGGTGAAATCGTAGTCGAGAATGTCGGGGAAATGCCGGGTCAGGAATTCGTTTACTATTATGCCGGTGTCGGTGGGTATCAGTTTTCCCTTGTCGGCACCGACGGTCTCGGTCTTGACCGATGACTTTATTTTGCCCTCCTTGTTGAGGGTCAGTGTCGTGAACTGACGTTTTACGCCCGGTTTTTCACCTTTTTCAACATATTCACGGTTCTGAATTGTAGAAATAGTGGGGGCATAGGTCGACGGACGGCCAATGCCGAGTTCCTCCATCTTCTTGACAAGTGATGCCTCGGTGTAGCGCGGGGGCTGGAGGGTGTAACGCTCGGCGGCTGTGACATCGGCGGCAGTGAGAGTCTCGCCGACCGACATGCGGGGGAGTGCGGTCTCGCCGTCGGGAGTATCTGCCTCGTCATCGTTGCCTTCGAGATAGACTTTCAGGAACCCGTCAAATTTTATCACCTCGCCAGTGGCGGTGAAATGTTCCTTGCGGTCGCCGGGTACGATGTCGATGGTTGTTTTCTCGATTTCGGCATCGGCCATCTGAGAGGCTATTGTGCGCAGGCGGATGAGGCGGTAAAGTTTCTTCTCGCGGTCGGTTCCGTCGATTGTTTCCTTATCTATATATGTGGGGCGGATGGCTTCGTGGGCTTCCTGAGCACCCTTGGATGATGTGTGGAACTTGCGGATGTGGAGGTACTGTTCGCCGTGCTCGCTCTTGATGAGCTTGGAGATGGTGCCGATTGCGAGAGATGAGAGGTTGAGAGAGTCGGTACGCATGTAGGTTATATGTCCGGCCTCATAGAGTTTTTGGGCAATCATCATTGTCTGAGACACGGTGAAACCGAGCTTGCGCGATGCCTCCTGCTGGAGAGTAGAGGTGGTAAAGGGGGGCGCGGGCGACTTGCGCAAGGGACGCACGTTGATATCGCTCACGCGGTATGTAGCGCCTGCACAAGCTTCGAGAAATTCGCGGGCCGAGGCTTCGTCGGGGAGGCGCTTGGACAGCTCGGCTTTGAGCGCGCTGCTCCCGGGGATATTGAAACGGGCGGTGACGCGGTAGTAAGGTTCGCTCTTGAAATTGTTGATTTCGTTTTCGCGGTCGACGATGAGGCGCACGGCTACCGACTGGACGCGTCCGGCCGACAGGGCCGGTTTGATTTTCTTCCACAGCACCGGCGACAGTTCGAAACCGACGAGGCGGTCAAGGACGCGGCGGGCCTGCTGCGCGTCGACAAGGTTGATGTCGATGTCACGCGGGTTCTCGATGGCGTGGAGGATAGCGTCTTTTGTAATCTCGTGGAAAACGATTCGTTTCGTGTTTTCTTTTTTCAGCCCCAAGACTTCGAAAAGGTGCCATGAAATAGCCTCTCCCTCACGGTCCTCATCAGATGCAAGCCACACTGTCTCGGCTTGTGATGCGGCCTTTTTCAGCTCTTTGACAAGATCTTTCTTGTCGCTCGGGATTTCATAGACCGGTGTGAAGTCATTGTCAAGGTCAATGCTGATGTCCTTTTTGCGCAAATCGCGTATGTGGCCATAGCTTGACATGACTTTAAAATCTTTTCCGAGAAACTTTTCGATAGTCTTGGCCTTGGCCGGAGACTCCACTATAACAAGGTTCTTCAACATATAGTCTTGGGGTGATTACAAAATTCAATCGGCAAAATTAGTAAAAACAATCTAATTGCTCTCAAAAAAAACGCAAAAACTCACATAATGGATTAAATAAACATCCTGAAAGGCAGTTTAAAAATTGACAATGATTTTTAAACTGCCTTTCAGGATGAAGATTCTGAGGGCAAATTGCCGGCTCATCTGTCAGCCGGGATGCGTGCACCTGCTTTATGACTGATTTGGCAACCGTTTTTGCATTTCAGCCCGGCAGGTTATTTTTTCTTGTCGGCGGGGGCAACGTTGGGAAGTGTGGCGAGAAGTGCGGGGAGCGGGTCGTTGTAGGATGCGTCGTTCAGTGCTTTGGCCTGCTCGTTATCGGCCTCGACACCCCATCCGTTTTCATAGCATGTGGCCAGACGGGTCGCGGCCTCGCGGGTGAGCTGGCACTGGGCGCGGGCATCGAGATAGTATTTCACTGCGGTCTCGTAGCTCTGGTTAACGTTGCGGCCGTCATAGTAGAGGTCGCCGAGGTAGCACTGGGCAGGGGCGAAATTGAGGTCAGAGGCGGCCTTGAGGAGTTCGAGAGCCTTCATGGGGTCGCGGGTGACATCGGTGCCGGTCTCGTAGCGCACACCCATGAGGTACTGCGCGTAGGGTTCGCCTGCCGAGGCGGCTTTTTCAAGAGCCTTGATGCCTTTCTTGATATTTTTCTTGGGGTTGTCGTTGTCAAGAAGGATGAGGGCCTGCATTGTCGCTCCGACGGGAATCTTGGCTTTTTCGACAATTTTGAATTTCTTGGCGGCTTCTTCCCATTTCTTGTCGTTGATCATCAGGTCAAGGCCGTCGAGGTAGGCGCGGAAGGGGGCGGCCCAAGCGGTATCGTTGTCAGCCTCGTATTTTTTGATAATCTGGCGGGTATATCCGCGGGTAGAGCATTTCCCGAGCCACACGGCTGCCTGATAGTAGTCGACAGGCACACCCTTGCCGTCGACATAGAGCTTGGCGAGCTGATACTGGGCTGCGGGGATTCCGGCCTCGGCGGCTTTTTTGTACCATTTGGCTGCTTCGTCGGGGTTGACGGCTGTTCCACGGCCTTGTGCGTAACAGTTGGCAATCTGATATAGGGCCATCGGGAAACCGGCGCGGGCGGCTTTCATCATTGTCACGAATCCTTGAGAGGGGTCGGCGGTCACACCTTTACCTTCAAGCAACAGGCGCCCCACATAGAAAGTCGAGGGGAGGTCGCCCTTGTCAGCGGCTTTGCGGAACCACTTGAGAGCCTCGGAGCCGTTGTTGGCGTTGAGGTGCATAAGACCGAGTTCACGTTGGGCGTCGACCGAGTTGCGGGTGGCTGCCGATGTGAAGTATCTGATAGCTGCGTCGCGGTCTTTTTTTAGTTCTTTTCCAACGCCGTTCTGATAGCAGAGGGCGACGTAAACGGTATTGAACACAGGCTCGCCGCGGTCGGCAAGGGCGATGTTTTGGTCAAGGAGCTGTGTGTTTCCAAGTTCGATTGCGCGGTCATAGAGTTTCATGGCCCGGATTGAGTCGGGAGCGACACCGTGGCCGAGCTGGTAACACACGCCGAGGTTGCCTATAGCGAGGGGTTGTCCCTGCTTGGCGGCGCGGAGCCACCACTGGACTGCGTCGTCATAGCTGACCCCTTTGCCGACGTAGGTGCCGGTGTAATACCAGTTCCCGACAATGTTCTGAGCATCGGCATCACCGGTGCGGGCTTTTAGAACGATGGAGTTTACGCTGTCACGCGAGACTGAGTCTACGGGCGAAATGGGAGATTGGGCGGCTGCGCCGAGACCCATTGCGAGGATGCCGGTGGTGGCAGCGATGGTGCGGATGAATGAGGTTTTCATGATTTATTATGTTTTTATTTTTATACGATTTTTTGTCGGGGTCATTATCGGTGACCGATGATGCAAAGTTAGCTCGCAGCGTGGGGTAAATGCAAATTTTTTGTGTCATATCACACGGAATCGCCGGTTTTTATGACCAAATACCCCGTTTGTCCGGTCAACTTTACTCCGTGGCAGGGAATTCCTCGGCCGGCGTTGTCTCACGGTTGCGGTGGGCGTCCTTCAGGCGGCGGGACAGGTCGCTTTCGCTCTGTTTTTTA
Source organism: Porphyromonadaceae bacterium UBA7042 (assembly GCA_002494015.1). Taxonomy (GTDB): domain Bacteria; phylum Bacteroidota; class Bacteroidia; order Bacteroidales; family Muribaculaceae; genus Duncaniella. Next base: position 34,899 of record DLAR01000031.1, read on the forward strand.
GCCTTGCTGCCTTGGTTGCGGTTGTCAGAAGGAGTCTGGGATTCAAAAATGTTGCGAATCTGTGCCGCGCGTACTGAATCGGCTGCGGAAATCGAGTCGCGGCGGGCTTGCTCGACACGGGCCGAGTGGCCGCGATAGATCAATACTGTTGCAATAACGACAACGACTCCGATGATGATGCCGATAATTATGCCGTTCATGCCGTTGCCGCGTCGTGAGGACGGAGTGTAGTTGCGGCGGGTGGCATTGACGTCAAAGCGACCGTTTCCGCCGTTGCCATTAATCGGCGGCACGGGAGGAACCGGCGGCACAGGGGGAGCCGGCGGTTTCACGGGTGTCGGACCGTCGTTCACGGCTACAATATCGATGTCATCATCGCTCAGCAGAATCTCGGGGATGTCATTGTCGGTCACCACTCCGTCGCCGGTTACAGGTGGCGGCGGTACAACTGCGTGCCCTTTGCTGTCAAGGTCTTCGAGGAATCGCTCGATAGAGGGGGTGCGGGTGTTAGGGTCAAATGCCATCGCGTTGATGATGGCCATGCGGGTGGAGGTCGAGAGCTTGGCCGGGAGATAACGGTTTATCCATTCCGGGTTGATCTGGTCGGCCGCGTCGGGGTCTTTGCCGGTCAATAGGAAAAATAGTGTCGCACCGAGGGCATATATGTCGAGACGAGGGTTGAACGACGAGGTACCGCATGTCTGCTCGTAGGGGGCGTAACCATAGGTGAATCCGCGCAGTGTGGAACCCACAGTCGCCTTGCCCGAGCGGTCAAAATGGACGGCAGTGCCGAAGTCGATGAGAACCGGGTATTCGGTGCCGGTAAACTCGTCGCGTTTCATGATGATGTTGCTCGGTTTCAGGTCGAGGTGCAAGAGCCGGTGAGGTTCGCTGTGAAGGATTTTCAACGCACCTGCAATCTCTCGGATGATGGCCACGGCATGTTGCTCGTCAAGACGGCCGCCGTTGTCGCGCACATAATTTTCCAGATCGCCGCCGTCGAGATATTCCATTACATAATAGAATGTGTCGTTGGCGCGGAAAATCTCGTTGACGCGCACGATGCGGTCGCTGAGGGCGCAGATGCCGTGCAGCCGCCGGGACTCAAGCTCAAAATCCCGTGCCGAGTTGTTGACCTCGGTACGGGTTGTCTTGGGCGCAATCATCGTCGAGCCGTCGTCGTCACGATAGCATCCTTTCTGAAAATAGAAAAACTCCTTGATGGCATACTGGCATTTGCGCGGGATGTTTCCGTCATAGACCACCGATGACGCACGGTAGACTATCCCGAAAGCACCTGAGCCGAGCGCCTCCTCGATGGTGTAGACGTGGTGTTCGGACTGTAGCCGGGTTCCCGGTTTAAGTGCGCTGTCCTGCAAAATACTCGATTGGTTGTCGGACATTATTTCGTTCTGTTGATTCTGTCGTTTTTAGTTGAGAATGAGAAGGGTGGAGCCGAGCATCAGGCGGTCGCCTCGGTTGAGAGCGGCAGGACGTCCCGGGAAACAAGGTATGTCGTTGATAGTGACGGGATTGGTTGCGTTTAGGACTTCGAGCGTATGGGCAAACCCGCCGGGAACGGCAGTTGTGGTGATTGCTACCGAGCGGCGTGACATCATTCCGTCGTCGTCAATCTGAATGTCGCTGGGCTGGTAGATGTCGGCGCGGCCGAGTGTCACGGTCCCTTCGGGGAGCACTGCCCCGGAGCGTCCGTCAATGGGAAGACCGTCGGCTCGGCGCAGATAGTGTGGCACTGCGGGTTCATGTTCAGGAAAGGGGAGCGGAGAGGTGACGGGAGCTTTGACAGGCGTGGCAGCACACGCCTCGGGCGGGAAATTTATAATCATTACCTTGCCGCAGGCCGGGCAGCGGAGCCGTCCCACTCCTGCCGACGCGGGAGGACGCACGCTGAGCGTCATCCCGCAGTCGGGGCAAGTGATTTTGAGGATTTTCTGAGCCATTGTGATGAAACGAGAGGGTGGAAAAATCAGGAGATAATGTCGCCGCTATAGGCTTCGCCTAGAGAGTCGGTGTGGTCGTTGTCGGCATCGTAGGCCAGATAGTCGGGCGCGGGATTCATGTCGAGGAGCGCGTCGTCTACTGTCATTTCAAAAGGAGTTCCTTCAGTACTGTCTGCAAATTCGCCGCCATCGGTGATGGTATCAAATGTTCCGTCGCCGGTAGTGTCGACGAGAAAACCTTCGGCTCCGTTCTCCAGATGGAAGGATGCCTGTGTTGCCTCGGAGCCATCGACCATGTAGACGGTTCCGATTTCATCGAATGTCAGCACGGCATCAGGGTCGATGTCGAAATCGTCGACTTGCTCCACGTCGAGGATTTCCATCGCGACAAGGTCGGGGTCTTCGGGAGGCAGAACTTTGCCGTCGACGATAATCTGGTCAATGTCGATGGGTTCTTCGGGTTCTTCGGGTTTTTCCGGGGTGTGGGGTTCGTCGGGAATGTTATTTCCGCCATTTCCGCTGTTACCGCTGTTGCCTCCGTTACCGCTGTTGCCTCCGTTACCGGTATTGTTGTCAGAATTGTTGGTGTTCTGGGAGGATGTTCCGGTAGAGCCGGAAGTGCCCTGAATATTGTCTTGGTTTTCGTGCTGTTCGGCGTGTTGTCCCGATGTCGAGTTTCCGTTATTGCCGTTTCCGGTGTGGCCGGAATTTCCCTGAGTGGCAGAAGCGGCCACGCCGCCTCCGGCAACCTGTGATGCGATTTCTTCGGGAGTGAGGTTTTCATCGTCGTGGTCTGAGCCGTCGAAAATCTCGTTGGCTGCGGCTACCGCGCCACCTCCCAAGATTGCGGCACCTCCCATCATCGCGGCACGTTTTGCGGCTTCGTTGTCTTTTGTCGACTTGGTTGCTACACGCTGGGTGTTCTTATTGGTGTTCTGAGTATCCATGATTTTAAATTTTAATTGTTATTGTTTTTGTTTCTGATGCAAAGATAATGTGTCGCATCACGGGGAAGCAAATTTTTCAAGGCTTCCGTTTCGGGTTAGAGGGATTTATTGACGAATCGCCCTATTTGGCTGACGAGGGTTCGGCGTCCCAAGTGCAGATGACTTTGTCCATCATGCCGACAGGAGCAATCAGTTGAGGGTGTTGCTGGTCGTCAGAGCGTTTTACAACGTCGGCAAACACATATTTGAACAGCTCTTTTATCGTTACCTGCTGGTTGCTGTCATAGTCGCCGCGTCCGCGCATTCCTTTGAGCAGTCCTTTGGTAAAGAATCCTTGTCCTGCGATTGTTGACTCGATGGAAAGTTCGTTTCCACGGCAGGAGGTAAATATGGCATATCCTTCTTTGGCCTTAGGCTTTCCGCCGTTATTGAGCTGGTTGACAATCGTTCCGGCCATGCACGCGTCAATGAGTATTATTTTTTCCTTGGCCGCCGAGCGGTCGAGTAGGGCGAAAAGGTTGGAGTAGGGAACTAATCCGTCACTTGCCAAGAAATTGTTTTCGCAGCCGTGTCCCGAGAAATAGAAAACAACACGGTCGTCGGCCTGCGCGCGGTTGCAGATGGCGCGGAGCTTGCTGAGGATGTTTTCTCGGTTGGCATACTTGCTTGTAAGCAGAGTCACGTCAGGGGTCTGCGTCTTCATCAGTTTGGCAAATGCTTTGGCGTCTTTGGTGGTCTGTGCCAGATTTATGGTTGAGTCGCCATAGTTGGAAACGCCGCACACGAGTACGAATGTGCGCGCACCGGCAATGGGTGCGAGCATGACACAGAAAAGCAAAATTAAAAGAAGTCGTTTCATTTTTATGATTATTTCAGTGTGTTGATAAGTCAAGTAAAGATTATTTGGCACTTGAAGCAAATGCTTGTGCAATCGCCTTTTTGTAGCCTTTGAGCAAGTCTTTGGGCACGGAGAGGGAGTAGGCGTTTTTACCTCGGTCGCTGAGTGTGAGTTTCTGATTGAGGACGCTGATGCGGGTAAGGTATCGCTGGTTGATTATCAGGCTGCGCCCCATGCGGGCAAAGATGCCGGGACGGTCCTTGGGCATGGAGTCTCGGATCATGGTTTCAAGGCGTGACAGTCCGAGGGTCAGCAGCAGGGACTGACCTTCGATGTACATTACTTCGGTGTAGTTTCCCTGAGCCCTGAGATAAGCAACTTTTTCAAGGTCGATGATGATTAGCTCATCACGGGAGTTTATGCATAGTCTTGGCATGGCGGTGTGATTTTTATTAATAAGGTTTTACATGATTTCTTCGGGAGTAAAGGTATCGGTAGCAATGACTTTGTCAGTGCCGTAAAGGACATATTCATAGCAGATTGAGTATCCGTGTCGTAGCGGGACTGACAGCGAGGGGTCGTCAGTATAGCCGTCATGAAGTGACCCGGCTGTCTCACGGTGGTTTGCGGCAACGTTTTCAGCCAAGTCGGCATAATCATCAGCCGTCCCGGGGAGTGACATGACGTATGTGATTTTGCGGCCGACGTGGTCGGTGCGGATTTCGGCGATGTCAATTTCTTCGGAATTATCGGTTATGCCGTTTTTGCGGGCGAGATTGATCAGCAAGTCAACTTCGGCTTCGGGTGAGGCGAAAATGCTGTCAAGATACTCTTTGTTAGGGGTAATGGATGCGATGACTTTCTCGGTCGCGTCGGGAGTGCCTTTGGTGCCGATAGCAAGGACTACAAATGTCAATGGGGGCCGGGTAAAGGCATATATTTTACCTGAAACCGTTTCTCCCTCGGCCGTTCCGTCACAGTCGGCGACCAGAGTTTCCATTCCGGCAACAGTGGCAGTGTGGGGTGCGCCGATGTTGAGACCCGGGATTGAGGTCGAGAAGTTTTCGTTAATCTGCATTGATAGGAGCGATTCGGCACTGTCCTGATACAACGCTCCGAAAGTGACGATTACGTTGTTGCCGTCTATGCTTGAAATTGATACGGCCGAGATGATTTCGTTTTCTTCAGCGGGTTCGTCAAGATAGCCTGTCGGGGTATCGAGTGAAAACAGTTGGGTGTTGACATGGTGTGTGTTGTCACAAGCAGTCAGGAGCATCACCGACACAATGAGTAAAAAGGCTTTATTGAAAAAATTCATGATTAAGCGGTTTTAACGATTGGTTTTGATTGGTTTAAATATCGAAAGGCAAATATACAAAAAGATTTGGATAGAAACACAATAATAGTTAAAATTTTAAACCGTTGCGATGAACTCAATCGCTAAAATCGCTCAATCGCGATGCTATTAATATGATTATTGAGAGAGCAGGGGAAGGTAGCGGGAGGTGGAGACAACGTGGCCCGAGCGGCTGACGGTTACATGTTTAGTCCCCGAGGGGTCGGTTTCAAGAGATATGTCGAGTGGGAGGGTCGGTATCGGTATAGAGCTTGTGACGGTCAGTTTCAGCTCGGTGGAAAGTATGTCGATATGGAATCTCAGCGGAGCTGTTGTGTCGTTGACAATACGCAGGTCTTTGAATCCGTAAAAGACGGTTGCGTCAGTTCCGAGAGGAGCGAAACGTGTCTCATCGGTATAAAGGTCGACAGAGTGATTGTGTCGCTCGGCTACTTTCCAGCCGGCCAGCAGTGCGGCGTGGTGGATTATGCCTGAAATCTGACACAGGCCGCCTCCGCGGTCAGTTGTGGCGATTCCGGCGCGGATACTGCGTCCTTCCACGAATCGCGAAGGGTCGTTGGGGTTGCCGACAATGCGCCAGAACGAGAAAGTTTCGTCAGGCAAGACGATGACCCGGTTTATGAGCCGTGCAGCCTCGCGCAGGTTGTGTTTCTTGGCCTCAAGAGTGGGCGACGGCATGAATGGTTGTGTTAATATAAGGGTGTGGGGCATGAGGGTAGAGGTGTCGCGTTTCCGGGCAAAGCATGAAGAACTGAGCGCGTCACGGAACCGTGTCGCGGCCATGCGCAGCGTTGATTTCAGGGCGAGAAGATTCATTGTCGGGTGAGTTCTACAACAATATAGGAACTGTATTCTTTCAGTGGCGAGCGGGTGAGAACAGAGTCGAAGCCCCGCATGAACCGGCGCATAAAGGATGGCAGTCGGTGGACGGGGAGCATCATTATGCCTCCGCTGCGTGAGAGAGAGAAACCGTTGTCACCGGCAAGCGCAGCAACCGAAGCGATGGACATCGACGTGTCACCATGCCATCCCGAGGGCGGGCGGCGCGCCATGCAGCGGCGCAGGCGGGAGGGGATGTCGAAAATCAGCCGTCCGCCGGGGTGTAGGAGCCTGTGGGCCTCGGTAAGAATGCCGCTTATTTCATCGATTCCAAGGTGCATCATCAGGTGAAAGGAGTAGATGGTTGAAAACTCGCCGTCGGCAAACGGGGTGGCGTTTCCGAGCGCGTGTTCAAGACGCATTGCGGGGTGTTTCGCGCGGGCGATTTCAAGCATTTCGCTGCTCGCATCGACTCCGGCAGTGGCAAAGTCGAGCAACCGTCCTGTGCCACAGGCGATTTCAAGGGTCTTCTCCCCCTCGTCTCCGACTTTCCACCTTCTTAGCAACTGCCGTTCCTGCGTGTCAATATACTGTCCGTAGGAATTACCGAATCGGTCATCGTCATATTGCCGCGCAATACGGTCGTAATAATCAACAACTTGGTTCATTTCTTGGATAAGATTACTGAGGTGTCGTTGAACAGAGCGGCCGCGTCGAGGACGGCAAGCAGTTCGGACCAATGGGAAAGAGGCACGATGTTGGATTTTAATTGTACGCGCGACTGGATGACAAGGTCGCCGGTCTCGTTGAGATGAGCGTCGGAATAGAACATGCCGGCGAGGTTTATGACCCTGCTGTTGAGGGAGGCTATGGATTCGGGAGCAACGGAATATCCATCGGGAATGTGAAGTGTCACAATATACGAATCCTGAACCGGGACAGTCAGCATTGCGTCAAACGAGCGTTCTCGGTCTTTGCCTTCGAGTTGCGGATTGCGCCCGAAGATGCGCCCGATGTTCACATTGTAGTCATTTCCGAAGCGTGACACGAGTCCGTCCATAACGCAGTCGACATTGTACTCTATGGCTGTTTCTCCCGGCATGTTTCCACGCGACAGAATTTCGACCTTTTCAATTGATTCGGGCCGAGTCCCCATAGAATTTTCAATCCAGTCAAACATAGCTTTCTTTATTTCCGTCTGTCTGCCTTCAGGGTCGCGCCGGGTTGACTTTACGCGTTTGCCTTCGGGGATTTCAAGGAATTCTTCTGCACGCATTATCCACTCGTCGGGGGTGGTAATGCCTGCGACATTATGTTTCTGCGCTCCGTAGAGTTTCATGTTGTGGGACAGTCTTAAACGGTCGTCTTCTTCAATTGTCACATCGGTGGAGAGGACAGTAGAGTTGCCTGTGTGTTTCAGGCTTTTCACGTTGAATATTACCGGCTGTTTTGACGGGTCGATTTTATCTCCCAGTGCCGGGAATGCGGCAACCATTTCACCCTGATAAATTCCAGCCGGCTCTCCGGGTTGATTGTTCAACAGAAGCGGTGGGGAAAATATGGTTTCTCCGTAAACCGCCACATAGTCAGGGTCGTTCCACGAGATAATTTCGTTAACAGGAACGTCGGTGCGCGGAGTCAGTATCCCGATGCCGAGTGCATCAGGATACTCGATTTTCAGTTTTTTAAGCATGTCGCAGAACATTACCGCGCCGAGGCGGTCGCCAATCTTGTGACGGTCATTGGTGATAACGGCATAGTTGAATGCTATCCATGCCACGGCGGCGAGCTGGTCGTCGGTCAGGTCAGTATGGGTTTTCTGGTAGTCTTTGACAAGTTTTATGGCACGTCCCGGAATCGGGTTGTCATACTTTGTAGCTTTGAGCATGTTGGCAACATCTGTATAGTAGGTGCCTGCAGGAAGATTTCCGTATAGTCCTCCGGCGCGAGCCGAGCGTGGACGGAAAATCATCGACGTGTTGTTAAGGAAGTTCATGCTGATGAATGGTACTTGCCGCTTTGCCGAGGTGAACACTCCGATGTTGACAGCCGGTATGTTGATGATGTGGAGATTAAAGGTGTTATATCCTCGCTCGTTTATTTCCCGGTAGAGGAGCGGAGCACCGTTGTGGGAGCGGTATTCGATTGTCAGGTCGGGGTTGAATTCCCCCTTTACCATGAGATTCAGCACAGGGTAGCTGCCCGCGATGTCAATATTGACTGAGGGGAGGTTGAATTCCTCAAGCCATTCCTCGGTGTAATAATAGTATTCGAGAACGTCTCCAACTGACAGGCCGGGAACAGCAATCTTGAACTTGCGGTTGTCATCTCCTTTTTCCCCGTCGCCTATGGAAAACGCATCTTTTATGTCGACATCTATTACTGTGCCGTCGGGTTTATGTACTTTCGCCCCCCATGCTTTTTCGATTCCAAGCATCGGCAGCATTCCTTTAAGATGGAATGATTCGCGGTCTCCAAATTCAAAGTCGGTAAATCGTTCCACTGCACTTTGGTCAAACATTTTGATCATGACACGGCGTATTTTGTCGCGTGTCATGCGGTTGGTCATGCCGGTGGCTTTCAAGGCCGACTGCTGAATCTCACGGTCGACCTTAATGTCGAGGTAATCGGCGATGACTACCGCCGAGGCTCCGTCGGCGACCGAATCAGGTATTTCGGTACGGGGGTTGAATTCGGGAATATTCATCGTCCACACCTTTTCGTCAGCTTTGCGGAAAAACTTTTCGTTAAGAGCCATTGCCGGTATTGCGGCCGCAATGGCAATGAGGAGAATTACTGCTCGGTATTTCATGGCGGTTACTGTTTTATCAATGCAATCTGAGTGTTGGATATGTTAATTAGGTCGCGTAATGCTTTGTTCCATTCCGGGACGGCGTTGAGTGACGCTTCCGTGTCACCGGTATTGACCTCGGCGGTACACCTGATGCCGTCGGGGGTGGATTCGGTCATTACCCATCCATTAAACCACGGGGAGTCAAATTTTTTGCACCTTTCTGTCGCGGGGTCGATTTTATATCCGTCAGGAACGTAAACGTCTATATTGGCGGTCATCTTGAATCCCGATGTCAGCCTGATGCCCTTTGTGCGTCCTTTTTCGACAACAGGTTTTAGCGTTATGTTGCGTAGCGGACGCAGGTCAAGATACATTTTATCGCCGACCATGTTGACCGCTTTTTTTTCGACCACGTCGGCTGTCAGGCGGGTTTCGGAGGCATCGGGAGCTACATCTGCGACAGAGATGGTTTCCCATTCGACAGTGCGTTTGGGCGGGGAGAGATAGGAGCGGACAAAGTCGTCGCGACGTGATGCGTCACGTCCGTTATAGGCATTTTCAAATGCGTAGCGATACACTCCGCTGAGCCGGTGTTCCACGGTGCCGGCAATGTCGGTGCCATTTACCCGGAATGATGCGTTGAAGCAGTACATGTCGGAGCCATTAGCATTTTCGGGTACGCGTGATATGATAAAGTTGTCGCCGTCCTCGATGATGACCTGTCGGCCTGTTATTCCGGGCGTGTAGTAACCACGGGGGCAATAGGAAGCCGTGCCGTCGAGGTAGAGAATGGTGTCGGGGAGGATAGCGGCGGCAATCATGTGGTTTCCCGATGCCACGGATGGAATTTCGGTCCAGTCGGTATCGACATGCCCGGCGGTACCTATCCACACAAGTCGGCCGTCGATTCCTACACTGCGGAGCATTGCCTTGATAAGGTTGGCCGATCCTTTACAGTCACCATAACGTTTCTGGAATACTGACGATGCTTGGTCGGGGCGGAAGGCGTATTCTCCGTGTTCAACGGCAAGATAGCGTATGTTGAGCCTGACCCAATCGGCGATTGCAGCGGCCCTGTCGAAGTTGTTGTCAAGGCCGTCGACAAGGGCGGCGGCTTGTGCTGCGAGGGGTGCGGTGTCACCGTTATCGGGCAGAATTGTGCCGTGCATGAAAGAATACAGTTGTGCCACATCGCGGAAAAGGCCGGTAATCATCAGTTTGGGTGACGAGATGGAGGGAGGAGGTGCCAGCGGTTCGTTTCTTGACCCTTTGCGCGAAACGAGTTCGACGATATAGGTAAGGTCGCCGTTGCTGCTGACTTCGCGTTGCAGTTTTACGCCTTCGGGCAGATACATAGGGGTTATGTTTATCGCGGCGGAGAGTTTTGACGGTACGTTGATTTCATAACGGGCGTTTTCGGTGTAGTAGGGGGATGTGAGCATTATTTCGCAGAATTGCTCGGGAGTCTTATAGGTGCGTTCCATGACGGCACTGGCCTCTTTGTCCTTTTTGAGCGGCACTTTCAGGTAGCAGACACGCGAGCCGTCATAGAAAAGGTCGTCGTTCTCCCATGCGCGGTATTGTGGTCTGGCGCCCGGGGCCGATGCCTTGTCAATCGAGATGTCATTGTTGAAAAATGTAACCGCAAGAGCGGTATCGTCGGCGCGGCGGGCAAGGAATTTCTTGGTGTTGACAGCTTTTACACTTGATAATCGTCCATTTTTCTCACGAAGGTGGTAGGTGGAGGTTTCCTGAGTCACGATTATGTTGTCGTCGGCATTTTGCGCGGCGACGGTGGTCATGGCGATAAGGTATAGTGTCAGTAGCAAAAATCTCATGTTAGCTTTGTGTTTTTAGCAAAGTTAACGATTGAAATTGATTGATGCAACTATTTTGCCATATTTTATGGTTTTGGAAGGGGGATTAGGCGGGAAATGAGTGCTCGGACGGGGGTAAGGATTCTTTTTTTCATCGGGGGGCGTGTGGCAGATATGCGGGCGACGGCGGCATCAATTGCCTTGTCGTCGGCATAGGTGGGGATGTGGTAGAGCTTTTCGCGTGTTTCTTGTTGGAGTCGGGTGTCGTCACCGGCTGCGATGAGCATGTGGAGCAGTATGTTGGCCGATGCCTGCTGTAGACCCTCAACAACTTCGGGCCGGTCGGAAAACTCGCTGATGAGGTCTTCGCGCACAGCAAGCGACATGCCGAGGCGGCGGTATCGCTCGGCATTGCTCCATGTTCCTGACGCGCCGATGCGGTATACCCCCATCGGATGGCTGAAATAATGGATTTTGCCGTGGGCGGCATAGAGCATGTGGATGGTGTAGTCGAGCAGCGGGTGGCGCATTGTCCACTCGGGGAGTTTGGATAGGTTGACGAGGTCGTGGCGGTAAAGGACCGAGAGGTTTGTGATGTAGTTGGCGCGGCTGAGGTGGGTTATGTCGGTATCGACGGCCTGACCGCCGTTGCTGAGGCTCTTGGAACCGTCGGCCTCGTAGTGGTTGATGACGCGGTGGAAGGTGATGGCGCATTCGGGATGATGTTCCATATAACCGACCTGTGTGGCGAGCTTGCGGGAATAGATCCAGTAGTCGTCGGCATCACACATGGCGAGGTATTTCCCGGTACAGTGCCGGAAAGCCTCGATATAGTTGGCCTGAATGCCGAGGTTGGTCGGGTTGGAGAACACCTTTATTATGTCGGGGTATAGTTGCTGCCATTGGCGGGCGACAGCAAGTGTTTCGTCGGTTGATGCGTCGTTGACTATGACGAGCTCTATCGGGAAGTCGGTTTTCTGTCTGACCACTCCCTTGATAGCGTTGCCGATGACGGCCTCCTGATTGTAGGCAATCATGACAACGCTGACCATGGGTCGTTGTTCCATTGTCTTGCTATCTGCGAGGTTTGATGAAACGGGACTCGGTTATTACTATGTCTACCGGCACGTCGTGGGAATCGACCGGGATGTCGTCGATGAGCTGGAAGTCGTAAGCCACTCCCACTTTGCGAGCCTTGGTCGATGCCATGAGCCGGTCGTAGAAGCCTTTTCCGCGCCCGAGCCGGTTGCCGTTGCGGTCGTAGGCCACGGCGGGGATGACAATCAAGTCGATAGTCTCGACGGGTGTCACGTCGTCGCCTTGAGGTTCCTCGATGTGGAACGCGCCGAGCTGCAGCGTGGATCGGTCATAGGGTAGGATGTCAAGGTTTACACCGTTGACGCGAGGAAGATAGAAGTGTTTCCGGGCGTTCCATCGGTCGATGAACTCGCGGGTGGACAGCTCGTCGGGGAGCGAGTGGTACATCAGGATGTGGTCGGCCAGCATGAACTCAGGAGTCTGTTCGAGCATCGCAAACACCCTTTCGGCCGCCTCGCGGCGCTCATTGTCGTCGAGGAGGGCCTTGCGGGCACGGATGCGGCGGCGGATGTCGTCTTTGGTAACGGTTATTCTCATGGCGCTACATTTCGGCTTGTTTTGGGTCGATGCGTGTGAGGGTTATGATGACGTTGCCGTCAGAGTCGCGAAGGACAGCCTTGTTGTCGGAGCCGTCACGGGCAGCTGACGAGACATTTTCGAGCGCGAGCAGGAATGCCTGTTCGGTAGCGATGTCGGGGCATGTCATGCGTGTGGTCACGAGGTCTTTGAACTCGATTCCGTTTTCCTTGTCGAGGGTGAGGATGAGCGACCCGTTGACTATGTTGCAGCCGGCGTTTCCGTGGAGGCTTTTCTGGTCAAGGTCAATGACGATTTTCACGTCGGCCGACGCAGGGACGGCGTTGCCGTTAATGGCATCAACTTTCCACGCGCCGTTGAGGAATGCGATGTCATGCTTGCGCAGAACTATCAGAGGTGTTCCCGAGGCGTTGTTCAGAGCCATTGTGTAGCCGGTGGACGAATGGTTTATGCCGTAGGACACGACATGGTCAAGAGCTTGGTTGATGTCATATTCGTAGGGGGCGTCAGGACAAGCCTTCATTGTTGAGATGAACTCGCCACCTTTGGTGAGCTTTGTGCCTTCAACATAGAAAGTGCCGTTGATGTAGTTGCAGCCGTTGAATCCGATGACTGATACAGCTCCGGGCATATTCTCGTCAACCACAAACGAGAGGTTGGGGTGGTTGTCGCCGTTGACCTTGACATCTTTGCCGTTGACATTGACGATTGCCCACTCGCCGTTCATTTCGGCCGGTGCGAGCAGTGTCGTTGTGTTGAAGTCGGTATCGGCGGCCGGAGCGGTTTCGGTAACGGTAGAGGTTTTGGCAGGGGCGCGCTTGATTACGCCGCAACCTGTTGTCATAAGTCCTGCGATGGCGAGGGCAAGTATTGAAATCTTGTTCATAAGAGTTGACGTGTTTTAAGGGTTAATTCTACATTGTTATAACGGATGAGGAGTGATTTTGTGCGACACCGGAGGCCGTCATGGCAAAATCAATCAGCAAATTTAATGAAAATTCCACAAATCTCGACGAAAGCAAAGGTTTTTATTTGTGAAATTGCACATTAATGGGATAAAATGTGTATCTTTGCAACTTGAAAAATACAACTGTCATGGGCAACAACGACAAGCAAGAACTACTCGACCGCCGCTACCTCAGAATGGCTCGTATATGGGCCGAAAACTCCTATTGCGAGCGTCGCAAGGTGGGTGCGCTGCTGGTGAAAGACCGCATGATAATATCTGACGGTTTCAACGGCACCCCGGCGGGATTTGAGAACGTGTGCGAGGACGGTGATGGCAACACCAAGAGTTATGTGCTTCATGCCGAGGCCAACGCTATCACCAAGGTCGCCCGCAGCAACAACTCAAGCGAGGGCGCCACTCTCTACATCACCGCGTCGCCCTGTGTCGATTGCGCCAAGCTTATTATCCAGAGTGGAATAGTGCGTGTCGTGTTCAACGAGCTTTACCGCATCACCGACGGACTTGAGCTGCTCTCCCGCGCCGGTATCGAGTGTGTCCATGTCGAGAACCTGACCCCTGCCCGCGAAGGCATCGAATAACATGTCAATCAAAAAGCTAATTATTTCATACTTCAAAACTTTAAATGAATAACCGAATAAAGAATCCGGCGGTGTGGATGCCGCTGGCTATCGCTGTGGCACTCGTCGGGGGCATGTGGCTCGGGAAGGTTTTCTTCTCGATGTCCCACCGTTGGGATGCCAATGCCAAGCTTGATACCATCATGAAGATGATTGAGGCGGGATATGTCGACGACGTGGACACCGACAGCCTTTTCGATGCCGCCATTCCCGACTTGCTCTCCCATTTAGACCCTCATTCGACCTATATTCCCGCTAAAGACCTTCAGGCGGTAAACGATGAACTTGGCGGTTCGTTTTCGGGAATAGGAATTTCGTTCACGATAACGAACGACACAATCAACGTGCTCGAAGTAATCGCCGGCGGCCCCTCTGAGAAGGTGGGATTGTTGCCGGGCGACCGCATTGTCACAATCGACGACTCGGTGGCCACTTCGCGCGGATGGTCCAACGAGAAGGTCATGCGCACCCTGCGCGGCGATAAGGGTACGCTTGTCAAGCTCGGAATCAAGCGCAATACCTCGCCCAAGATTCTCACCTATGAGATTACGCGCGGTGACATCCCTGTCAATTCGGTCGATGCCGCCTATCTCATTGATGATGAGATAGGTTATCTGAAAATCAACAAGTTTGGCGCGACAACCTATGCCGAGTTTCTGACCCACATGCTCGAAATGCGCACTGACGGGGCTAAACGTTTCATCATCGACCTCCGTGGCAACGGGGGCGGATTCATGGAACCTGCCGTGCTGATGGCGCAGGAATTCCTCCCCGAGGGCGCGCCCATCGTGTCGATGAAGGGTAAGGTCAAGAGCAACAACACGATGCTTGCGAGTGACGGCAGCGGCACATTCAAGGATGACGAGGTGGTTGTGCTGCTCGACGAGTACTCGGCAAGCGCAAGCGAGATTTTTGCCGGAGCGATTCAAGACAACGACCGCGGACTCGTAATCGGCCGCCGCTCATTCGGCAAAGGACTTGTGCAGCATCAGACCGAGCTGCCCGACAGCAGTGCCATCCGTCTGACAGTGGCCCGTTATTACACTCCCTCGGGACGCTGTATTCAGAAGACCTATGCGCCCGGCACCAATTATAACAACGACATCATCGACCGGTACAACCACGGCGAGTTCTACAGTGCCGACTCGATAAAACAGAACACCTCGCTGGCGTTCACGACCATGCACGGTCGCACCGTCTACGGCGGCGGTGGCATCATGCCCGACATCTTCGTGCCCAATGACACCACCGGCTATACATCCTATTATCTCAATGTGGCCAATGCCGGACTGCTGCAGAAGTTTGCCTTTGACTACAACGACAACAATCGCGAGCTGTTTGCCCCGGCCAAGACAGCCGCCGAGCTGTTGCCGCTGCTCCCTTCTGACGACCAGCTGCTTCAGGACTTTGTGGCCTACGCACAGAAGGCCGGCATCGTGCCCCGATGGTTCTACATCAACGAGTCGCGTGACTTGCTTGTCAATACCCTCCGTGCCCTCATCGCCCGCAATGCCATCGGCTTGCAAGGCTACTACGAGGTAGACAACATCACTGACCCCACTGTAAATCAGGCACTGAAATCACTCGGTGACGGCGAGGCCGCGTTTCCTGTCACCAAAGGGGTGTAAACCCGACACCCTGCCGGGGCGTTTAATATTGTACATAATATATAATGTATAATAATGCCCCGACGACATGAGACAGATAATAACCCATTTTACCGACGATGACCTCTACAAGTTCACGATGTGTTGCGCGGTCATCGACAACTATCCCCGCGCACAGGTAAAGTACCGTTTCACCGACCGCTCCGACACGGTTTATCCCGACGGCTTTGCCGACGAATTGCGCCGGCAGGTCGAGTCGCTCGAATCGGTAGTAATCACTGCCGAGGAGGTGGATTTCATGAAACGCCGCTGTCCCTATATCCCCTTCTGGTTCTACGATTTTCTCCGTGGCTACCGTTACGACAGCCGCCATGTGAAGGTCGGTCAGGATGGCGAAGGGCATCTCTCGGTGGAATTTGATGGGGGATGGACTGACACGATACTGCTCGAAGTCAAGGTTCTGGCCATTATCTCGGAACTCTATTACATCATGACAGGGCAGATGCCCAAACTCGACATGAAGATGTGCCGGGAAAGGTCGGAAATGAAAGCGCGCCGCTTGATTGATGCCGGATGCCGTTTCAGCGATTTCGGGACACGCCGCCGCGCCTCGTTTGAGGCGCAGGACACCGTAGTTGGAGCGATGGCTTCGTATTCGCGGCGCAATCCCGGCCCGGGGTGCTTTGCCGGAACGAGCAATGTGTATTTCGCGATGAAACATGACCTCACGCCAATCGGGACGATGGCCCACGAGATTGTCTGCGCCATCGCGGGGATGTTTGGCCCTCAGATGGCCAATTATATCGCTATGCGCAATTGGTCGGCCACCTACCGCGGCGCGCTCGGAACATTTCTTTATGATACATTTGGCTGGGACATTTTCAGTCTCAATTTTTCAGAAGACTATGCCAACATGTTCAAGGGACTGCGTGTCGACAGCGGCGACAACCGGGAGCAGCTCGACAAAATCGTGGCCAAATACCGATCTCTCGGCATCGACCCGCGCAGCAAGCAAGTCGTGTTCAGCAATGCTCTCGACACCGACAAGGCAATAGAGATACAACGGTATGCCTCGCGAGTGTGCCAACCGTCATTTGGTATCGGCACTCATTTTACTAACGACTTCGATGGTGTAAAGCCGATGAATATCGTCATCAAGCTTGTCGCTGTCAAGATAACCGAGTCGTGGACATTCTACAACGATACTTGCAAGCTCAGCGAGGACAATGGAAAGCACACAGGCGACCCGGCAGTTGTCAAGAGATTTATGGAAGCCATCCACATGAAGTGATGAGCAGTGACATCGCGGCGTTACATAGTATTTGTTGTGTTAATTTTAGTTATTTTATCTCTCTGTTTTTCTCTGTTTTCATCCTTGTTACAGATATGTAATGTTTGTTAACATGCCGTCGTGGTGACGGTGTGGCGTTGCGTGATAATTTAACACGCAGTATTACAGCGTGTTATTGAATGAATGTTGTGTAATTGTGTTTTATAACATTGTTGCGATTTTGTAATAATTTGCTGCAAAATGTCAGTTTTAGTAAGTATTTTCATTGAAAATTGTAATTTTTGTATAAAAATATTTGGATGTTTGAAATTAAACTCATACATTTGCGACATGCTAACAATTTGAAATATATTTTAAGTTTAAGTTATCTAATTTTTTATTGTAACACAGTTTTAATTAATGTTTCACTATTTCTAAGTTATGAAAAGATTGTTTTTTATGCTTATGACAATTGCCGTCGCCGCGGCGACAGGTTTGTGCCTCTCGGCACAAACCCGCACGGTCAGCGGAACTGTCGTCTATGCGGGAGACAAGGAACCCCTTATAGGCGCGAGTGTTATTCCCGAGGGCGCTCATGCCTCGGGCGTTGCAACCAACATTGATGGAAAATTTACGTTGACGGTGCCCGACGGCATTACCAAGCTCAATGTATCCTACGTCGGGATGATTACCGCGCAGGTCGACATCACAGACTCACCTATGTTTATCGAACTTAAAAACGCCGACAACCAGCTCGACGAGGTCGTCGTTACTGCCTTCGGCATGAAACGTGACCGCAAGGGACTCGGCTATGCCGTGCAGGATCTTAAAGCCGAAGACTTGAACACGGCGGGAACCACGTCGCTGTCAAGCGCGCTGCAAGGCAAGCTCTCGGGTGTCGACATCCGCCCGTCGTCGGGCGCGCCGGGTGCGTCGAGCAACATCACCATCCGCGGTGTCCGCTCTTTCTCGGGCAACAACGCTCCACTCTATGTTGTCGACGGTATGCCCATCGCCTCAACCCCTGATTTTGTCAACACCGCCAATTCGATTGTGACCGGTTCCAATGTCAGCGACCGCTCCATCGACATCAACCCTGACGACATCGAGAGTATCAACGTGCTGAAAGGTCAGGCCGCTGCCGCCCTTTACGGTATCCGCGCATCCAATGGTGTCATCGTCATCACGACCAAACGCGGCTCGGCTGACTCGTCGCGTCCCGTCATCACCATCTCGACCGACCTCAGCGCCGAGCGCATCTCGCGCAAGTTCAAGCATCAGGATGTCTATTCGCAGGGTGTCGGTGGCCGCTATAATCCCGGCGCGTCGACCACTTGGGGCCCGAAAATTTCCGAGCTGCCCAACGACCCCACCTATGGCGGTAATACCGACAATGCCTATACCCGCCAGTATGGCAAGCACGAGGGGATGTACTACAACCCCAAGCGCGCTATGGCCGGTCTTGACGGCTGGACTACCCCCGAGACATTTGACAACGTGGGCGACTTTTTCAAAACCGGATTTACCGAGAACGCCAATTTCAGCATCTCGCAGAAAAAGAAAAATGTCAACTACTCGTTTGGCCTCTCCAACTCCTATCAGAAAGGCATCATCCCCTCGACCGGACTGACCCGCTGGGGTGCCCGCGGACTCGTTGACTGGCAGATTAACAACCAGTGGAAGACCGGCTTCTCGGCCAATTACAGCAATACAACCATAAAGAGTGCGCCGGTTGCCAACTCCGGTATCACCAACGTCGTCTATGGCGCGCCTGCCGAGTATGACCTCAAGGGTATCCCCAGTCACGTTCCCGGTGACCCGACCACTCAGATATGCTACCGCTCGACCTCGTTCAACAATCCCTACTGGTGGGCTGACAACAACGAGTACGGGCAACGCACTCAGCGCATGTTTGGCAACGCCTATGTCGAGTACCGTCCCGCCATCAACTGGGGCGACAACTATGACCTCGTTATACGCGAGCAGATCGGTATCGACATGTATACCTCCCATTACAACGACACCTATGAGCTTGGCTCCGGCTCCGGCGGTTACCCGCAGGGGCATGTCGAGAACCGCGGCGTGACACGCAACATCTTCAACAACCTCGTGACAGCTAATTTCACTGCCCTGTTCGGCGCCAATCAGGACTGGAACCTCGGCCTCATGGTGGGTAACGAAGTTAATCAGGACAATGTCAGCGAGTGGGACTACGAGGGCGACCAGCTTTAGTTCTACGGCCAGCCTGTAATCGGCAACTGCGTCAACATGGGCTACTGGTATCAGGCACCTGTAAAGGACCGTACCGTGGGTCTGTTCTTCAACGCCAACCTTTCATGGCGCGACATGGTGTTCTTCAGCGTTACCGGGCGTAACGACTGGGTTTCGACCATGCCACGCGACCATCGCTCGTTCTTCTATCCATCGGTTTCGGCCGCGTGGGTATTCACTGAGCTTGAGTCCCTCAAGGGGAATCCCGTGCTGTCATTCGGTAAAATCCGCGCCTCCTACGCCGAAGTGGGACAAGCCGGTTCTTACTACAAGGACTTTGCCTACACCCCATCCTACGGTGGCGGGTTCTATGGCGGCACTCCCATTTCCTATCCTCTCGGCGGCGTGACTTCCTATATACCTTATTACAAGCAGTATGATCCCGAATTGAAACCTCAGACTACCAAAAACTATGAGTTAGGTGCCGACCTGCGCCTGTTCCATGACCGTGTGCGCCTCGATTACACCTATAGCTATCAGGATGTGAAAAATCAGATATTCGACATACCGATGGCAGGTTCTACAGGCTATCAGGAACTCATCTCCAACGGTGGACGCATCACTACCCATACCCATGAGGTCAACCTTGCCGCCACTCTGTACACAAACAAGGATTTCACCGCCGACTTAGGAGTGAACTTCACCAAGTATGAGAGCAAGGTCAAGGAACTCGCTCCCGATGTCGACAACATCATGCTCGGCGGATTTGTTGAACCTCAGGTGCGCGCCTACGTCGGCTATTCCTATCCGGTCATCTTTGGTACCGGTTATGAACGCGACGATAACGGAAACCTCTATCTCGATGCCAACGGTCTCCCCGTGGCTACCGGTGACAGTAAGGTAATCGGCAAGTGTACGCCCGACTTCAACATGGGATTCAACCTCAGCCTCCGTTACAAGCGCGTGTCACTCTCGACCACTTGGTCATGGCAGAGCGGCGGTCAGATGTACTGCGGAACCAATCTCGTCATGAACATGTTCGGTGCAACCGAGGCAACTCTCGACCGAGACAAACCCATGACGCTGACCGGCACCAACATCAATACCGGCGAGCCTATGACAGCCGAGGTGTCGCTCGAAGACTACTGGAACGTGGTCGGCGAAATCTCCGAGGCTGCTGTATATGACACAGATTTCCTGAAAATGCGCGACTTGACGCTCACTTACCAGCTCCCCCGTATCGGAATCTTCGATATTTCGGTCTATGGCTTTGCCCGCAACGTGTTCGTATGGGCCAAAATGCCCAATCTCGACCCCGAGTCCTCAATTGGCAACAACAATTCGGGCGGCTACTTCGAGCGTTTCTCAATCCCCAATACCGCAAGCTTCGGCGGCGGTCTCAAAGTCGTTTTCTAACTTCTGTTTCACTTATCTAAATGTATAAAAAGATGAAAAAACATATATTTGCACTGCTGCCTGCGCTCCTCCTTGCATCGTGTGCCGAGAGTACGATGGACAGCATCAACAAGGACCTTGCCAACCCTCCCGTCGAGAGTATGAACGGCAAGCTGATGATTACCGACGCGATGACCTCTACGGCTTTCTCGGTTTCATCGGGTGATTACTCCTTCTACACAGCCGTTTTCAACGAGCAGGTGTTTGGCTGCGGCAACAATCAGTTCAAAAACGCCGAGATGCGACAGACCAACGAAACCACGGCCTCGACCACGTTTAACAACGTGTGGAACAGCACCTATGCCAACCTCCTAAACCTCAAGGCCATTATCGCCAAATGTGCCGAGGGAGGACTCAACGAGGGGCAGAAAGACCTCGAAGGCATGGCCAAGCTCCTCAGTGCCATAAACTGGGGCATCCTGACCGACATGCACGGCGACATCCCTTGCAGCGAGGCTCTCGGCGGAGCAGGGCACAAACAGTCTAAACTCGACCCTCAGGAAAGCGTCTACGAGCACATCTTTACCCTCATCGACGAGGCTATAAGTGATTTTGACGAGGCTGCCGGAATGCGCAACGTCAGCTCTCAGGACCTCATCTACGGCGGAGATATCGCTTCGTGGTCGGCTGCGGCCCATGCCGTGAAGGCACGCTATCTGCTTCACAAGTCGGTGCGTGACCCGCAGGCTTTTTCTCAGGCCAAGGCCGAGGCAAAAGCCGCCCTTGATGCCGGGTTTGCCGGATTTGACTTCGCCGTTTACGACGGGAATGCAGCCATGAACCCTTGGGCGGCTTTCCAATACAGCCGCGACTATTGCGCCAACTCGGCCTCGCTACACGACAAGATGGCCGAGCGCGACGACCCCCGTTGCAGCGTCTATTTCGGGTTTTATGACGAGAGTGAGGGACTTGACCCCGAAGCCGAGGTGACCTACGGTGTTCCCGGCAACCTCGCCGACGCGCAGTCGACCTACACTCTCGGTGCTCCCGGGTGGCTTTCCTACTCGATGGCGACAGGTCTTCCCGTCGGAGCGGCGGCATCCACCCACATCGTCAGCCTTGCCGAAGTCAACTTCATTCTTGCCGAGTGTCAGGCCCGCGCGGGCGAAGATTATTCAGCCGCCCTTGTCGCAGCCGTCGAGGCATCTTTTGATGACACAGCGGCATTCGGCACAATCGACGGAACCGCAGCCGATTATGTGGCATCACTTTCTGCCCGCCTCGCTGCTGATCCGGTGGCCGAAATCATGATGCAGAAGTATATCGCGCAGACCCGTGACGAGAATGTCGAGGCTTACAACGACCTGCGCCGCTGCAAGGCTATGGGCGAGGAATTTGTCAAGATGACCAATCCGCAGAACACTCAGGACGGTGCCAACTACCTCCCGGTGCGTCTCCCTTATGGAAACAGCGACGTTTCAGCCAACAGCTATGTGCGCGAAGCCTACGGCAACGGCCGCTACTGTCTGACCGATCCCGTTTGGATTTTCTCAAAATGACAATCCAGTGACATACATATAAAATAGCTACTGATTGCAGCCGTCCCAGCAGTGATGCTCGGGCGGCTTTTTTCTAATTAGACCAATTAGTCTAATTAGACTAATCGGAAAAAGCGACATTATCGCATTACTCCATCCCTTTCCCGGCCTTAACTTTGCACTGTCGTTAAATCCAAATGTCTGTTACACTATGAAAGTTACAAAACTGATTGTTCACTGTACCGCTACCCCCGAGGGGCGCGATGTCTCTGTTTCTGAAATCGATGCGTGGCACCGTGCCCGCGGATTCCGCTGTATCGGTTATCACTATGTTGTTATGCTTGACGGAACTGTAGTCCGTGGCCGTGACGAAAGCCTTATGGGTGCGCACTGCAAGGGTCAGAACTCATGCAGCTTGGGAATAGCATACGTCGGCGGGGTCAAAGCCGACGGCAAGACACCCGCCGACACGCGGACCGCTGCCCAGCGCAGGGCAATGATGACCCTGTTGCGGCAGTTGCGTCAGCGTTACCCGTCGGCCACCATCCACGGCCACCGCGAGTTTGCCGCCAAGCAATGCCCCTGTTTTGATGCACGAGCCGAATATGCCGCCCTGTAAACAACAAAAGCATGGCCGCCCGCGACAGGACAGCCATGCCTTTGTTTCCGAAATCGGTTATTCGTTATCTGGAATCTGTTATTTGCTCTCTGTTAAAAGTGGACATAGAAACCAAACATCAGATTGTTGGTGTTGAGGTCAAGACCCCAGTTCTCGGGCGCGCCGTTGTCTTTTGCCGCATGGTTGCCACCCTGATAGCCGAGGAATCCGACATGGGCCACGAGGCTGAATTTGTCACTGAGGTCAAACGATACGCCGGGACGGAATCCGATGCCGTATTCCACAGCCGTGCTGCCGTGGGCGCTGCCTATGCCGAGGTCGACACCGCCGTCGACAAAGAGGTGTACACGCTCTGAGTTGAAATAGGTATAACGCGCATAGGGACTAACCTTGAAGACGGTTTTTTCTTCTCCGCCCGATTTGCGGTAAGAAACGCCCAGCACTGTGCCGATAGCGAAATTGTCGGTCAGATTATAACCGATTTCAGGCAGGACCGTCACCTGTGTACTCTTTACGCCGCTTGCCGACTCGGTCGTGCGGCCAAATGTCACCTGACCGCCGCCATACCATTTCTCTTGGGCCGTTGCCCCAAGCGTCATGATTGCCATGACTGCCATAATTAGAAATTTCTTCATAATAATATTGATTATTTAGATGAAACATGAGTGTGCACACGATAGGTCATAATGCAGACTCGTTTTTCCTTTAAAACAATTAATGGTCAATAAAGTTGCATCCCGTCAGCGGGGCCGGTACCCGGTTCAAATTCCCGGTGCATGTTTTCAAATCTTTCGGCCGAGCCTTCCCCGAAACGAGCCATGTCACGGCGCACCCGCTCAAGCGTTTTCTCCTCCATCTTCCCGCTTTTTGAGAAAAACTTGTCAGCATAGCATATCAGCCGTTCAAGCCGGGTCATGGGCAGATAGTCGCCCGGAGGCATCGGCAGTCCTTGCGTCTCGATGTCCTCGCGTGTGATTCCGGCCCCGGTATGCCTTTCCGCCACCCGGGCAATAGCTTCGGGAAAACCCTCGCGCCGCAGCAGTTCTGCGCCAAGCACCCCGTGCATCAGGTAGTGTGCCTTGCCGTGACAGTCGATTCCCGGCGCATCGGTCAAGAATATGCCTATGTCGTGGAGCATCGCGGCGGTTTCAACCTCGTCGCGGTCAAGGTCGAGATGACAGCTGTCAGCAATGGCGAGAGCCTTGTCGGCCACCTGCCGGCAGTGCTTTAAGTAAATATCCCGCCGGAGAGATCCGGCGGGATAATATCGGTCAATGATTTCCATGTATGTGCGCGCGCAAGTCTTGTTACAGAACGGTGCACCAGCCGTAGACATCCTCCTCCTCGCCGTGCTGGATGGCGCGGAGCTTGGTGTAAAGGGCGGTGGTGACAGGGCCGGGTTGTCCGTCGCGGGCGATGACATATTTTTTGCCGGTGTCAATGTCGTCGATTTCGCCCACAGGCGAGGCTACCGCCGCTGTTCCGCAGGCTGCTGCCTCGGAAACTGTTTCAAGCTCGTCGACGGTGATGTGTCGTTCCTCGACCTCTATACCCATGTCACGGGCGAGCTGCATGAAACTCTTGTTGGTAATCGACGGGAGAATCGAGTCGCTTGCAGGAGTGATATATTTGCCATCCTTGATTGCAAAGAAATTGGCCGGGCCGCACTCGTCGAGATATTTCTTTTCGCGCGGGTCGAGGTAGAGTACCGCCGAGTAGCCGAGCTCGTGGGCATGTTCTCCTGCCGAAAGGCTTGCGGCATAGTTGCCGCCACATTTCCATCGGCCGGTACCACGCGGTGCCACGCGGTCATACTCGCGCATGATGCAGATGTTGCTCGGCTTGAATCCTGTTTTGAAATATGGCCCTACGGGAGTGACGAGGATGATGAACGCATATTCTTTGCCCGGCTTCACACCGATTTGTGGCGAGATGCCCACTTCGAGCGGACGGATATAAAGCGAGGCACCACTCCCGTAAGGCGGGACGAAACGCTCATTGAGTTTCACGACTTTCAGAACCATTTCTCGGAACAGATTCTCGGGAATCGGGGCCATCATCAGGCCGCGGGCCGAGTCGGCGATGCGGCGCGCGTTTTCTTCAAGACGGAAAATCCTGATTTTGCCATCCTTGCCGCGGAATGCCTTCAGACCCTCAAAAATCTCCTGACCATAGTGCAGGCCGCTTGCGGCGATGTGAATATCCATTGTCGGCGATGTGGAAACCTCGATTTCACCCCATTTGCCGTCACGGTAATAACATCTTACGTTGTAATCGGTTGGAACATACCCGAATGAGAGGTTGCCCCAGTCTAATTCATTATCCATGTCTGTTTCATTATGGGTTTCAGTTGCAAATGTAGCAATTAATTCAGCAACTACAACAATTATCAAGCGTTTTTTATTCGCGGCGCCGTGAGCAAATGATTTATGATGATTTATGAAAATCGTAATACGCATAAATCGTTAAATATTCATTTGCCTTTTTGGGAAAAGTTGATTAACTTTGCAATGTGATACAGATAGGCCAACATATTGAGTTCCTTCTTGCGCGACATGACTGCGTTGTCGTGCCGGGACTCGGTGCGTTTCTGGTCCACTCCACCCCGGCGAGATTCAACGCTGATACCGAGATGTTTATGCCCCCGTCGCGCACTGTCGGGTTCAATCCTGAGGTAAATGTCAATGACGGCCTTTTGGCCGACAGTGTCATGCGCCGTCACGGCCTGACCCGTCAGGGAGCTATGGATGCTATCGCCGACGAGGTGTCGGCTTTGCGTCACCAGCTTGAATTGTCGGGCGATGTGGCCGTTGGCCGAATCGGCATTCTGCATCGTGGCAACGAAGGGTCTACCCCGGCATTTGAACCGCTTGCCGCCGAGATGTCATTGTCACGCTTTGCCGGGTTGCAGTCTTTGGGTGTCCGCCTGCTTGACCGCACTGAGAAAAATTCGGTGCCGCGAGTGGCATCGGCGAGCCGCCCTGTTGCTACGGCACCGCGTCTGTTCAAAATAGCTGCCTCGGCTGCCGCAATGGTGTGTCTCGGCCTCGTCCTTTCTACGACCACGCTTCGTCACGGTCCCGAGGTCAATTACGCGTCGCTTGACTCGGGCCTGAGCAGCGGTGCCGACAATGTTGTGGCTCTCGCTACCGAAAAAAGCGCGGCGCAACCCGAGCGCAATCTCTATATAGCCGTTCCCGCCCCGGCCGATGCGTTGGCGGTGGTCGATACCGCAACCGCGCCGACACCTCCCGCCGTGCAGCCTGCAAACAGTGTCGTTCCCGGCCGTGTGCCGTTGCGCATAAATGACTCCGACCCCTTTATCATTGTCGTGGCATCGCTGGCAACTCCCGCGCAGGCCCAAAAATATATTACCGAGAAAGGTGACACCTCACTGCGCTATGTAGAGATGGATGGTTTTTACCGTGTCTATGCAGCCACCGCGCGCTCATCGGTTTCAGGACGTGCCGCCATTGCCTCTATTGCCGCAAAATATCCTTCGGCTTGGCTCTGTCTCAGATAATAGTTTCAATAATTCATTTACAATATGGAAAATCTTCACGACCTGCTCGTTAACCGACGCAGCATCCGCCGCTATACCGACCAGCCAATCAATCCCGATGACGTGCGCCTCATTCTTGAGGCCGGACTGATGGCTCCCACGTCCAAGAACTGCCGCCCGTGGCAGTTTGTCGTTGTCGAGGACAAGGATATGCTTGAGCGCCTCAGCAATTGCAAGGATATGGGGGCAGGGCCTGTCGCCAAGTGCCCGATTGCCATCGTCGTGGCAGTCGACGCGACCAAGAGCGACCCCTATATCGAGGATGCATCTATCGCCGCTGCCTATATGCAGTTGCAAGCTGCCGACCTCGGTCTCGGTTCCTGCTGGATTCAGGTGCGTGGCCGTTTTACTGCCGACGGTGTACCTGCCGAGGAATATGTTCAGGAAGCGCTCGGAATCCCCGAGACTTTCCCCGTAATCTGCATTCTGACTGTCGGGCATCCCGACGAGCAGCGCAAGCCTCAGGCTACTGATAAGTTGCTGTGGGAGAAAGTGAACATCGGCACATGGAGGGCTGCTGAATGAACGCGGGGCAGAAACTGCCGCGCATCGTCATGATAGGCGCCGGCAACGTCGCCTCCTCCCTCGCCCCGGCCATCGAGCAAGCAGGTGCCGGAAAAATAGTACAGGTCTACAGCCGCACTCCCGACCACGCCCGCGACCTCGCCGCGCGGCTTGAAGATGCTGCCGCAATCAGCCGCCCCGAGGATATTGACACCGGGGCCGACATCTGCCTTGTCAGTGTGGCCGATGACGCTGTCGCCAAAATTGTCGCCGCCGTGAAACCCGGGAATGCACTGTGGCTCCACACTTCGGGTTCCGTCCCGATGAGCGTCCTTGCCCCGGCATCGCCGCGTCATGGAGTTTTCTACCCGCTCCAGACTTTTTCGCGCGACGTGGCCGTCGACCTCTCGACAGTATCGCTCTTTACCGAGGGGTCTGACCCGTTGACCGAGGCTGAAATAGGGGATTTGGCCCGCAAAGTATTCAGCAACGTGTTTCATGCTGACAGCGCGACGCGCCGGGTGATGCATGTAGCCGCGGTATTCGCCTGCAACTTCGTCAACTACATGTGGGTCGTGGCCCACGACCTCCTTCAGCGTGAAAATCTGCCGATGGACGTGCTTTTCCCGCTACTGACCGAGACATTGCGCAAGGCTGTGACGGCATCCCCCGATATGGGGCAGACCGGCCCTGCCGTGCGTGGCGACTCGGCTGTCATGAACCGCCACCTCGACATGCTCGACGGCGATAACCGTGAGATTTACCGTCTTGTTTCCGAGGCTATTATGAACCGATTCAATGTAAGCCATGAGCCGGATAGATTATAATCTGAGCGACATCCGCGCCATCGTTTTCGATATCGACGGCGTTCTGTCGCCCTCGACCGTCCCGGTTGACGAGGAGGGGCGTCCGTCGCGCATGATTAATGTCAAGGACTCTTTCGCCATCCGTCTCGCCATAAGCAAAGGATTGAGAGTGGCCATCATATCGGGCGCGACCGACCCGCGGATGCATGAGGCATACTCGCGTTTCGGTGTGACCGATATTTTTATGAGCCGCCCCGACAAGAAATCAGTCATGCTCAGATGGATGGCCGATGCCTCCCTTGCTCGACACGAGGTCGCCTATGTCGGCGACGACATCCCCGATATTCCCGCCATGAACTGCGCCGGGCTGCGTGTGTGTCCTGCCGACGCTGCCGATGACGTGAAAGAGACCGCCAATTATATCAGCCGGGTTCCGGGAGGCCACGGGGTTGCCCGCGACCTGCTCGAACAGATTCTCTCGGCGCAAGACAAGTGGATAACCCAACATAACGACTACCTATGGTAACACCTCTTGACAATCTTTCAAAATACCGCATAATCCTTGCCAGCGGTTCTCCGCGCCGCAGGGAACTGATGTCGTTGCTCGACATAGACTTTGAAGTCAATACTTCGATTGATGTAGACGAGAGCCATGACGGAATCCCCTCTCGCGAAGTTGCCCCGTTTCTTTCCCGGGTCAAGGCCGATGCCTATCGCGCACTGCTGACCTCAGGCGGAAATGAATTGGTAATAACAGCCGACACAGTCGTGATTCTTGACGACAAGGTGCTTGGCAAACCGCGTGATTCCCGTGAAGCAGTCGGGATGCTATCCGCTCTTTCAGGCCGCGTCCATGAAGTCATTACCGGAGTGACAGTGATGACCGCCGGCAAGACTGTTACATTCAGCGCGACATCCAAGGTTGAATTTGCCCCGCTCTCGACCGACGAAATCGAGTATTACGTCAGCCGTTTCCGTCCGCTCGACAAGGCGGGAGCCTACGGGATTCAGGAATGGATAGGGGCAGCAGGCATTCGCGGCATTGACGGCAGTTTCTACAACGTCATGGGCCTCCCGGTTCACCGATTGTATGACACATTGAAGGAATTCTGACATAATTCATAGATATTAAACGGTTTATGCCGTCATTCATTATCGTGGGTGACGGTTTTTTTGAACTTTTTTAAATAGTGTTGAAAAAATACAGTACTATGTATTGCATAGTACATAAATAATACATACCTTTGCAGCGTCATGACCAATCAACCTGTTTAACCAAGGACAAAAGAATGAATGTTGACAATGCAAAATCCCAGATGAGGAAGGGGATGCTTGAATATTGCGTCATGCTTCTGTTGCGCAAGGAGGCATGTTATGCAAGCGACATCATCACCCGCCTCAAAGCCGCTGAGCTGATTGTCGTGGAAGGGACGCTTTACCCGCTACTGACAAGGCTCAAGAATGACGGCCTCCTTGCCTATGAGTGGCGCGAATCCACGCAGGGTCCGCCGAGGAAATATTACACTCTTACCCTGTCGGGTGAGGCGTTTCTCTCCCAGCTCGATGCCGCTTGGAACGGTCTCGCGACAACAGTAAACCTATTAAAATCCTGAATACAAAGATGAAAAAGAATATAACAGTCAATATGTTTGGCATCTTGTATCCCATCGACGAGGATGCCTACGAGTTGCTCAGCCGTTATCTCTCCAATATGCGCGGATATTTTTCGCGTCAGGACGGAGGAACTGAAATCGCCGACGATATAGAGGCCCGCGTGGCCGAATTGATGAACGAATTGCGACAGAGTGGTGTCAATGCCGTCACTATCGAACATGTGCAGTCTATTATCAGCCGCATCGGCAGTCCCGAGCAGCTTGACGTAACAGAAGCAGAGACCACTGCCGAGCCCCCGCAACGCGGACCCGTCCCGCCGCCTTATAATCCTCCCGCCGAATCGAAACCCGAGAAAAAGCTTTATCGCGACATCGACCACAAGATGCTTGGCGGTGTACTTGCCGGACTCGGCTGCTATCTCGGCATCAACCCTCTGTGGTTGCGCCTTGCCGCGCTCGTGATATTTTTCTGTTCCTATGGTTGGGCGACACTCATTTACATTATTTTCTGGGTGTTGATTCCGCCGGCAGTCACCCCTGAGGAGCGGTTGCAGATGAAAGGGGAGCCTGTCAATTTCGACAATCTCCGCGAGGAATTCCTCAACGGAACCCGCGAGATGGTCAACCGCTCCTCGGCCGGGTCGTTCATGAGCGGCGTGTTGCAGGTTCTCTGTTCGATTTTCAAGGTGTTGCTCTACGTCGTCGGCATCGCGGTGCTTGTCGGGTGTGCTTTCACATTGTTGGCTGCACTGATAGGTGGATGCGGACTGTTGCTTGCCCCGTGGGGAGACATGGGTGATGTGTTTGGCCATGATTTCCCGCTTGTGATAATGGCTAAGACATGTTCTCCGTGGACACTTTGGATTTTCAGCATAAGCCTGATAGTCGCCCTTGCGCTTACACTCTATATAGGTGCGCACTTTATTCTGCGGATGGTGGGACGCATCGCCCCGATGAGCAAGGGCCTAAAAGTGACAAGCGGGATTGTGTGGCTCGTGGCCGTGATGGTGCTTTTCGGATCATGGTCGAGGGTTCTCCACTCTGTCGCGGTCGGTATCAGACCTCATGAGGAACAGCGGGCCGAGGAACGCAGGCTGCGAAAAGAGAAACGAGACGCGAAAGAACGCGCCTACGTTACCGATATGGGATGGCGCATCGTCCATGACCGCAATGTTTCTGACAACCGTTTGACCAAGAAGGGAGAACATTATTCGGGCAACCGCGACCGCCGTTATTTCGACGGCTACAACAGTGACGGCTCGATGGCCTATGAGGTCGTGTGTGATGCCAAGGTCGCACCGGGAACCTATACTCTCGAAGCGGTGGCGCGCACCGACGGGCAGGGTTGCGAAATCTTTGCTGTTAACGGTGACAGAACGCGTTACGCTGCGGCAGTCCCCGTGTGCGGCAATGTCGGCGGCAGCGTATGGGCCGATGCCAAACTCACCCTCGAATCTGACACCACGACCTCGGCGCAGCATGAGCGACTGAAACAGCTGGCCAAGGTCAACCACAACAAGGGTTACGGATGGTCAGTAGTGACTGTCAGCGGTATAACCGTCGGCCCGGACAGCATTCTGACCTACGGCGTTACCAACCAGTCACCCACAACCTCGTGGGACGGCAGCTGGCTCTCAGCGACCGCATTTGAATTGAAAAAGCAATGAAATAGATATTGATTTTAGGGATGAATGTCCGGGGCGCAGTTTGTGTCCCAGACATTTTTTATCATAAAACTGAGAAAAAATATTATTGCTGTCCGATA
>DLAR01000021.1 GCA_002494015.1 Porphyromonadaceae bacterium UBA7042
CACCTGTTGGCGATGTTGTGACCCACAGAGGGCGTGGTGACCGATTTGTCCATGCAATTATACCGTTAAGTCAGTGACATTGCGATTTATCTCGCACCTACAATCAATCAGGCATGGGGGGCATGTGGCACACACGGGGACTATACATAATGACGCACCCGCGGGAGTCGTGGGGAGCGACTCTCGCGGGTGGTGATGTCAAGGGGTGTTTCGCAAGTTTACAACTCGCTCACATTGAAAGGTGAAGGGTGAAAATAACACCGTTTTTCACAGATAAACCATTATCTTCACTCAGGTGCAGCCTGAATTTCACTTTTATTCCAATCTGAACTTGCGAAAGCTGAACAGTTAGAGGTTGTTTAAAACAAACCTTCTATTATTTCACGATGACTTTGGTGGCGGTTACGCCCTGACGGCGGATGTAGAGGCCGGGGGCGGCGTTGTCGATGTTGACTTTCACGCCACGGATGTCGAAGTATTCAGCCTCGCCCTCGGCAGCATCGGTTCCGATTGCGTCGATGGCGGTGGTTGCAGTCTTGGTGACTTTGACGGTCTGGGTAGCGCCCTGTGTGCCGGTTGCGGTGTGGACGGCATAGTAGCTGAGTGTGCCCGACTCGCTGACGGGGATTACATGCTGGCAGTTTGCCTCGTCAAATTCGGCTTTGTTGTCAAAGCTGTCGGCGGTTTCGCCCTCGGCATAAGCCTCGGGGTTGCCCTGAGCGGGGGTGTGGAGATAGAAGATGTCAAACGCGTGGTCGGCATCGGCAATGCGGATTTCGCTCGACTCGGTGGTAAACGAGTGCTCGGCCTCGCCGAATGAGGGGAACTCGATGGCGGGAACGTCGGCCTTGCCCCAGAGGATAGTGAGCTTAATAAGCTGAATCTGCTTATCAGCCGAGGGGCAGATACCTATATATTTATATTCACCGTTGATGACATAGGTAGAAGCCTCTTTGGTAATCACACCGGCAGTAGTAGCCGCTCCTAACCCGGCAAGAGTCAACTCGTCATTGGAAAGGTAGAGGTTCATGTCCTGACTGTTGTTCCAGTTAGATTCAACAGTTACCCAAATCGGATAATAACCATCCTTCGCTTTAAACACAATACCACTATTTTTACCGACGTTTTTGTTGCCGCGGTTCCAAGTTATATTGGGCAGGTTAGCATCTGTGGTTATGACTGTATAATCGGCAAAATCAGTGGATACGAAATATGAGGCATAGGTATTACCACTTATGTCAGCGAAATTGGCTCCGGTAATCGACTCAAACTGGCTGCCCTCGGGGAGAGCCTTTACAACGACCTTAAATGTAACAGGGTCGGTGGAAGCAAGGAAGTTTTCATCGGCATCCCAAGTCACAGAAACAGTTGTTTCACCGGCTCCTACAGCGGTAATTACGCCTTCATCGGAAACGGTAGCGACTGATTCGTTTT
This sequence comes from Porphyromonadaceae bacterium UBA7042, assembly GCA_002494015.1. Classification (GTDB taxonomy): domain Bacteria; phylum Bacteroidota; class Bacteroidia; order Bacteroidales; family Muribaculaceae; genus Duncaniella. The sequence goes on from DLAR01000021.1 coordinate 1,435, forward strand.
CAGATACGAAAATAATGTCGGTGGGATATTTATTGCCAAGGTTAAGCGCGGCAGTTTCGCCTTCCCAAAGCTCGACATCGGCGAAGTTAGGCTCATAGGCAACAGGCTCGGCGGGTGGAGTAGGCTCAGAATTGTCGTCAGTGAGCACAATTGATGAAAGGCCGACTTGATTTTTTGCTTCGGTAAAAGACACTTGAACCGCTTTAATATCGCTCGACAAATCTGATTCTAAAACAAATGAAGAAGAAGAAATGCCTGTGTCACTAAAATTGGTTCCATCAACACTTGTTGCCAATTTCGCGGTTTTAGTTTTTGTTCCCCACTGTTTCAAATTAAATTTAACATGCGATACAGTAACATCATTAAACACGACAGTAATAGTTCCAGTCTTCATTACAGGGCAATCCTTGACCGTACCGGTTTGCTTGGCGGCCTTAGAAAAAGTGACGGTCGCTTCGTCAAAAGTTGCTGTATGGCTTGAATAGCTATTTCCCCATGCAGGTTCTGCCCCCTCAAAATTCCACCCAGTAAAATTGAGTGTGGTTTCCGCTGCATTGACGCATAGACCTCCCAAAATGAACAGGAAGGCCATGAAAAGTAAAGATTTTTTCATGAGCTTTTAATGAGTTAAAATGTTGGTTAAAGATGATAACGCAAAGATAATGGTTTTGTCTTTAAAAGTCAACTATCTGTCGAGATTTTTTCACAGTATTTTTTTGCCGGGGCAAGAATGGGCATCGGGAAGACCGGTGTGTCAATCAGTGATGAGTCGGTCGCGCAGGGCGGCGATGTGGGCGGGGGTTGTGCCGCAGCAGCCGCCGAGGATGCGGGTCGCGGGGGTGGCGGCGCGCAGCAGGGAGTCGGCCCACGGGCGTGGCGGCATTATGTGGCCGGGGAGTCCGGCCGAGGGGGCGAGAAAGCCTGTTGCCGAGGGGACGTGGATGGGCGCGGGGAGGGTGAAACAGTTCAGTCCGGGGATGGTGGCGGGGTCGGCGGAAAAGATTGCGAAAAGGTCGCTGACGGCCTCGCCCGAGAGCATGGTTCCGGCCGAGCTTACCGCTGCGGAGACTATCAGGGGGAGACCGGGGATGTTGCTGCGGATGATTTCGTGGATGACGCGCGCGTGGGAGGCCGACATGACGGTCTCGGCGAGAAAACAGTCGGGCGTTCCGCAGTCAAGGAATGTCTCGATGACTTCAGCATAATGGTGGAGGATGTCGGCGCGCGAGGAGGCCTGCGCGGGGCCTACCGAGGCGGCTATGCGCGGCGCACCTGCCTCGCGGGCGGTCTCGACGGCGGCGCGGATGGTGTCGCGGCGCATGGGGGCGCGTGACGGGAGGGTGAATGTGCAGGTGGTGACAATGTCGGCCCCTGCGTCGACATATTGACGGTGGATGCGCCCGACGAGGGGTCCGTGATGCCATGCGGCGGCGGGAATCTGGTCAATCCGCAACCCTGCGGCGATGAGCATCGTGCCCATCGCGCCATCCTTTATCAATTGAGAATGGAGAATTGAGAATTGAGAATTTTCCATCTTTTGTCAATGGAGAATGGAGAATTGAGAATGGAGAATTGAGAATTGTCAATTGTCAATTCTCAATTCTCAATTGATCACAGTGTGACTTCGCCGCTTATGGGGGATTCCATCGCGGCACGCACTTGGGCAGGGGTGTAGCCGAGGCCAAAGAGGTACATGAGTTTGGTGATGGCGGCTTCGCTGGTCATGTCGTGGCCCGAGATGACTCCGAGCGACGACAGGCGGTCGCCCGAGACGTAACGCTTGGTGTGGACGGCCCCGTTGACACACTGGGTGACGTTGACAATGACGATTCCGCGGGCGATGGCATCGGCGATTTCGTTGAGAAACCATGCCGAGGTGGGTCCGTTGCCGGCACCGAAAGTGCGCATGACGACCCCTTTGATTCCGGGAGTGTGGAGGAGGTGCGACATTGTCGTGCGGGTAATTCCGGGATTGAGGTCGAGAAACATCACGGCGGGATCCATCGCGGTGTTGACGCTCAGCGGGCGCGGCTCGTCGGTGGGGGCGGGACGCCACAGCGCGTCTTCGTGGAAATGGATTCCGAGACCGATTTTGGCAAGCGACGGATAGTTGTTGCTCTTGAATGCGTTGAAGTTGTCGGCACTCATCTTGGTGGAGCGGTTTCCGCGCCACAGGTAGTTTTCAAAGAGAATCGCCACTTCCCTAACCATAGGCTCGCCCGCCATGTCGACGGCGGCGGCTATCTGGAGGGCGGTAATGAGGTTTTCCTCGCCGTCGGTCCTGACCTCGCCGATGGGCAGCTGCGAGCCGGTGATGATGACCGGCTTGTCGAGGTTGCCGAGCATGAAGGAGAGCGCCGAGGCTGTATAGGCCATCGTGTCGGTGCCGTGGAGCACGACAAATCCGTCATATTCCTGATAGTTATGCTCGATGGCGCGCGCAATCTCCTGCCATCCCCGCTGGTCCATGTCGCTGGAGTCAATGGGGGGATGGAACTGGATGTTGTCGATGTGATAGTCGAGCATCTTGATCTTGGGGACGTTGTCGATCAGATGGCTGAAGTCAAACGGCTGTAATGCGCGTGTCACGGGATTTTCAATCATTCCGATCGTGCCTCCGGTGTAGATGATGAGGATGTGGGGTTTGCGGTAAACAGCCATCGTTTTAGTTTAAAGTTTAAGAGGTTGGGGTTAGATGGCCCCGAGGGGTCCTGTTCGGTCAGATTTTATCCGATTTTCGCACCGGGGGTGGCGGGGGCCGACGGGGCGAGCAGCACGAGCGAGCCGTCGCTGTTGACGGCCGACAGGAGCATTCCCTGCGAGACGATTCCCTTGATTTTGCGCGGGGCGAGGTTGGCAATAAAGCACACCTGACGGCCCACGAGGTCTTCGGGTCGGTAGAACTTGGCTATGCCCGAGACGATGGTGCGTTTCTCCATTCCGTCGTCGATGAGGAAACGGAGGAGCTTGTCGGCCTTAGGGACTTTTTCACACTCGATGATGGTTCCGACGCGCATGTCGCATTTCTCGAATGTCTCGAAGTCGACCTCGGGGGCTTGCGGCTCAGGACGCCACGCGGCGAGCTCGTTGGCCTTCTTGGTGTCCTGCAACCGCCGGAGCTGGGCGGCGATAGCGTCGTCCTCGATTTTGTCAAACAGCAGTTCGGCCTGACCGATCTGCGTTCCGGCGGGGATGATGTCCATGCGGCCTATTTCGTTCCACGACAGATTTTCCAAGCCGAGCATGCGGCACAGTTTCCCGCTCATGAAGGGGAGGAACGGCTCAAACGCCACGGCGAGGTTGCCGCAGAGCTGGATGGCGGTGTTGAGGATGGTCTTGACTCGCTCCATGTCGGTCTTGGCGAGTTTCCAAGGCTCGGTTTCCTGAAGGTAGCGGTTGCCGAGGCGGGCGATTTCCATCGCCTGTTTAAGAGCCTCGCGGAAGTGGAAGGTGTCGAGGGCGGCTGTCAGCGCGTCGCGGGTTGCGGCCACATCGGCAACCAGCTGCTCGTCGACAGGCTGGAGCGACCCTGCGGCGGGGAGGGTGCCGCCGAAATATTTGTGGGTCAGCACGACGGCGCGGTTGACGAAGTTGCCGAGGATTGCGACAAGCTCGTTATTGTTGCGGGCTTGGAAGTCGGCCCAAGTAAAATCGTTGTCTTTGGTCTCGGGAGCGTTGGCGGTGAGGACGTAGCGGAGCACATCCTGCTTGCCGGGGAAGTCGGCGAGATATTCGTGGAGCCACACAGCCCAGTTGCGCGAGGTCGAGATTTTGTCACCTTCGAGGTTGAGGAACTCGTTGGCGGGGACATTGTCGGGGAGCTGGAAGTTGTCGCCATAGGCCATCAGCATGGCGGGGAACACGATGCAGTGGAACACGATGTTGTCCTTGCCGATGAAGTTGACGATGCGGCTTTCGGGGTCTTTCCAGTAGCGTTCCCATGTGTCGGGGAGCAGCTCCTTGGTGTTGGAAATATAGCCGATGGGGGCGTCAAACCACACATAAAGCACTTTCCCCTCAGCACCCTCGACGGGGACAGGGACACCCCACGTCAGGTCGCGGCTGACGGCGCGCGGCTGCAATCCGGCATCAAGCCATGACTTGCACTGGCCGTAGACATTGGTCTTCCACTCTTTGTGACCTTCGAGAATCCACTCGCGCAGGGCGGGTTCCCACTTGTCGAGCGGGAGATACCAGTGGGTCGTCTCGCGCATCTTGACCGGCTCGCCTGTGAGGGCCGAGCGGGGGTTGATGAGGTCGGTCACGTTAAGCGACGAACCGCAAGCCTCACACTGGTCGCCATAGGCGCCGTCCTTGCCGCAGCGGGGGCATGTCCCGACAACGTAACGGTCGGCAAGGAACTCGCCGCCGGCCTCGTCGTAGGGCTGCATCGATGTCTTTACAGTGAACTCGCCCTTGTCATAGAGATGCTTGAAAAACTCGCTCGCGGTCTCGTGGTGGAGGTCGGAAGTGGTGCGGGAATAGATGTCAAACGACACACCCAGTTCCTTCAGCGAATCCTTGATGATGGCGTGGTAGCGGTCGACAACCTCCTGCGGGGTGATACCCTCCTTGCGGGCACGCAGGGTGATGGGCACACCATGCTCGTCGCTGCCGCCGACCATGACGACATCCTCGCCGCGAAGGCGCAGGTAGCGGGCATAAATATCGGCGGGAACATATACTCCGGCAAGATGGCCGATGTGGACCGGGCCGTTGGCATAAGGGAGTGCGGTGGTTATGAGTGTACGCTTGAATTTCTTTTCCATTGCTTATTCTAAACTTTTTTGCAAAATTAATATATAACCCTCTAATTTCATCAATTTTGCCCGAAAAAACCGCCCTCCGCCCCTAAAAATATTGCATTTTGCTCCCCGCAGTTCTGATTTCAAAAAACCGGAACGAAATGCGCAATGCACAATGTATGATGCATAATTGAATGTAAATCACCTGATTAAACAGCCGCGCAACGCTGCAATACGACTTAAAGTCCCCTACTGATCAACACATTAGCCTCAAATTTCGTCGTGCGTTAATTATGAATTACTTCATAACTCATAACTCTGCCCTCTGACTTCTGACTTACCCCTCGTGTATCGCATTGTACACAATCGAGGCTTTGGCGGGCCCGACAATCTCGGCTATCGCGTCGAGGTCGGCCTCCCTGAGGCGTTTGAGACTCTTGAACTTGGTCAGCAACGCTATGCGCGTCTTCTCGCCGACGCCCTTGATCGAGTCAAGCGCCGAGACCGCCTGCGTCTTGCTGCGGCGGTTGCGGTGATGGGTGATACCAAACCGGTGGGCCTCGTCACGCAGGTGCTGCACCACTTTCAGCGACTCGCTGTTTTTGTCAATATAAAGAGGTATGCTGTCACCCGGGAAATATATTTCCTCAAGACGCTTGGCAATGCCGACAACCGCAATCATGCCGCGCAGCCCCATCTCGTCAAGGGCCTCGACCGCGGCCGAGAGTTGCCCCTTTCCGCCGTCGACCACGATGAGCTGCGGCAGCTCGCGTCCCTCCTCGACAAGGCGGGTGTAACGCCGGGTCAGCACCTCTTTCATCGAGGCAAAATCGTCGGGCCCCACGACAGTCTTGATATTGAAGTGACGGTAGTCTTTTTTGTAAGGTTTTGCGTCGCGGAACACCACGCACGAGGCCACGGGATTCGTGCCCTGAATGTTGGAGTTGTCGAAACACTCGATGTGGCGCGGGAGTTCGCTCAGGCGGAAATCCTGTTTCATTCGCTCCAGAATGCGGTCGGTGCGCGCCTCAGGGTTGCGCATCTCGCGGGTGTTGATGATGTCGAGACGGTGCTGGCGCGCATTGCGTCGCGACACTTCGAGCAGCTTGGCCTTGTCGCCGCGCTGCGGTATGGTAAACTTGACCGAGGGCATCTCCACGTCAGGGACCTCGGCGGCCACAACCTCGTCATACTCCACTCCGAGCGACGTGGCAATCTCGTTCATGGCATAGGCGAGCATTTCGGCGCGGGTCTCGTCGAGACGGCGTTTGTAGTCGAGCGTCACGCTGCGCACCACCGCGCCGCGCCTGACATGCATGTAGTTGATGAAAACATCGTCGCTCCCCTCCTCGTCGTCTATTCCGAAAACGTCGACATCTTCGACCGTCGGACTGACGATGACACTCTTGGCCTGATAACGCTCCACGGTCAAATATTGCATCTTCAGCTCCTGCGCCTCCTCAAACCGCAATTCCGCCGCAAGCCGCTCCATCTCGCCGCGCAGGTGGGAAAGCAGCTCCGACGTGTCGCCGCGCAGAATACACTTTATGCGGTCGATGTATCGGGCATATTCCTCTTGCGAGACCTTGCCGACACAGGGACCCGTGCAGCGTTTCAGATGATAGTCGAGACACAGCCGCCCATTCCCCTTGGCAACATACTCGGGGGTTATCAGATGTCGGCATGAGCGTATCGGGTACAGCTCGCGGATAAGGTCGAGCGTGGTTCGGGCGACTCCCGCGTCGGTATAGGGACCGTAATATTTCGAGCCGTCTTTTATCTGCTGACGTGTCATGAACACTCGCGGGAAAGGCTCGTTGGTGACCACAATCCACGGGTAGGTCTTGTCATCTTTCAGCAGCACGTTGTAGCGCGGCTGATAAGCCTTTATCATCGACGATTCGAGATTCAGGGCATCCTGCTCGGTCGGGACGACGATATATTTCATGTCGACAATCGCCCGCACGAGAAGATTGGTGCGCAGGCTGTCGTGGGTGCGGTTGAAATAGGACGAAACGCGGCGTTTCAGATTTTTGGCCTTCCCGACATAAATCACCGTACCCTCGGAGTCAAAATACATATAGACTCCGGGGGTAGTGGGAAGAATCGAAATCTTCTCTTTCAGCTCGGGTGATTTATCGTACTTGGCCATCTTTTAGAATTGAGAATTGAGAATTGAGAATTGAGAATGGAAAAATTGTCCATTCTCCATTCTCAATTCTCAATTTAGTAAGAGATCAGCGATGTCACTTCGGCATCGGCGGGAAGGTTGGCGCGGCCGTTGAGAGAAGAAAGCTCGATGATGAAGTTGATATAGATTTTCTTCGGGTTCATCGACTTCACCAGATTATAGGCGGCAGCCATTGTCCCGCCGGTGGCGAGGACGTCGTCGTGGAGCACGACAACGTCATCGGGACCGATTGCATCACGGTGAATCTCGATAGTGTCAGTGCCATATTCTTTGTCATAGGTAGCCTGAATCGTGTCGGCCGGCAGCTTGCCCGGCTTGCGCACAGGCACAAATCCGGCTCCCAGCTCAAACGCAAGGATTGAACCGCCGATAAAGCCTCGGGACTCGATACCCACTACTTTAGTAACACCTTTGTCGCGGTAAAGTTGCGACAAGTCCCACCCGATGATGTGAAGGCCACGAGGATCCTTGAACAGGGTGGTGAGATCCTTGAACACGACCCCTTTCTGCGGGAAGTCGATAACGTCTCGGATTTTAGATTTCAGATATTCCATAATCTTGTTAAGTAATTATAAATGAGATTCAAAAACAACCGATTGTTCCACGTGGAACAATTTTTCTACCGCCCGAGCAACAACAGGAGGATGTTGACATCGGCCGGGGATATTCCGGGAATGCGCGAGGCTTGCGCGACCGTCTCGGGATTAATCCGCTCCAGTTTCTGCCGGGCCTCGGTCGATAGTGCTTTCACCGACGCATAATCAATCTTTCCTTTCAGCTTTATGCTTTCAAGGCGGTGCAGCTTTTCGGCTATCAGCCGTTCGCGCTCGATATAACCGCTGTACTTCATCAATATCTCGGTAGCCTCGACGATTTCGTCACGGCGTTCCGCCTCGATATTTTCATCGAGGAATCGCTGCAACGGTTCTATCATCGACGCGAGAAGGCGCAGGCTGAGTCGCGGGCGCAACACAAGGTCTATCAGTTTTACGCCCTGTTTCAACGGCTGCTCCCCGGCCGCTTCAAGCGACGGGTTTATAATGGAGGCTTTGACTGAGAACTCGCGGCAGAACCCTATCAGCGAGTCGCGCTGGGCAAGTTTAGACTGCATGAGCGACCACCGCTCGTCATCGACAAGCCCCACCTCGCGACCGCGAGGCGTCAGGCGCATGTCGGCATCGTCCTGCCTCAACAATATGCGGTACTCGGCGCGCGAGGTAAACATGCGGTACGGCTCGTCGACCCCTTTCGTGACAAGGTCGTCAATGAGAACCCCGATGTAGGCTTCGTCGCGCGAAAGGACCATCGGCTCTTTTCCCATGACCGACAGCGCGGCGTTGACCCCCGCCACAAGGCCCTGCCCTGCCGCCTCCTCATAGCCGGTGGTGCCGTTGACCTGACCGGCAAAATAAAGTCCGGCGACACGCTTTGTCTCAAGCGTGTGGTGCAGCTGCGTCGGGTCAAAGAAGTCATATTCTATCGCGTAGCCGGGACGGTAAAGCTGCACATCTTTCAATGCGGGTATCGTCTCCAGCGCGCGGAACTGTATGTCGATAGGCAGCGACGAGGAAAATCCGTTGAGATAATATTCCTGCGTGGTCTCCCCCTCGGGTTCAAGGAAAAGCTGGTGTTCTTCCTTGTCGGCAAACGTCACAATCTTGGTCTCGATACTGGGACAGTAACGAGGCCCGATGCTTTGGATCTGCCCGTTGTACAGCGGCGAGTCTGGAAGTCCGGCGCGCAATATGGCATGTGTTTCAGGATTGGTGTAGACGGTGTGACACGGACGCTGACGCAGCTTGCGCTTGACGCCGGGCAGATAAGAGAACTTGTGAAAGTCATCCTCTCCTTCCTGAAGGTTGGTAAGCTCCCACTTTACCGAGCGGCCATCGATGCGCACCGGCGTGCCGGTTTTCATGCGGTCGGTGGCAAACCCCATCTCGCGCAACTGCTCGGTGATTCCGTGTGATGCCGGCTCGGCCACGCGGCCGCCCGGGAGCTGCACGCGCCCCGTGTGCATCAGCCCGTTCAGAAACGTCCCGGCCGTCAGCACAACCGCTCGCGCCTTGAACTCGACCCCGAGGGCCGTCATGACACCCGCCACGCGCCCGTCGGCATCGAAGGTCAGACTGTTGACCGAGTCCTGCCACATCGACAGTCCGGGGGTGTTTTCAAGCAACTCGCGCCACGCGAGGCTGAAAGCCATGCGGTCACTCTGGGCGCGGGGACTCCACATCGCGGGTCCCTTGGAGCGGTTGAGCATCCTGAACTGTATGGCAGTCGTGTCGGTGACGATTCCCATCATGCCGCCAAGAGCATCTATCTCCCTGACAATCTGGCCCTTGGCTATACCGCCAACAGCCGGGTTACAGCTCATCTGCGCGATCTTGTTCATGTCGATGGTAATCAGCAGCGTGGATGCGCCCAGACGTGCCGAGGCCGAGGCTGCCTCACATCCGGCATGTCCCGCACCGATGACTATGACATCATATTCAAACTTCATTTATTCTTGATTTACAAAACGTTATCTACATCCACTCCCATCTCGGCGAGCATCTTCAGCGCTGCTTCTTCATGAGCCTCCATGATTTCGCGCTCGCCGGGTCCCTTGTCGTTGATGCCGCACAGGTGCAGCACACCGTGGATGATGACCCGCAGCAGTTCGCGGCTATATGTCGCCCCCACCATCTCGGCATTGCTGCGCACCGTGTCAAGCGAGATGAACATATCGCCCGACACCATGCGGCCACGGGAGTAGTCAAATGTTATAATATCGGTATAATAGTCGTGGTTGAGAAACTGCACGTTTACCTTCAGAATTTTCTCATCGTCACAAAAGATGTAGACCAACGGCCCCACGATACGGTCGTGGGCAGCGGCGACACGGGCGACCCACGTCTGCAACACATCATAGTCCAATGCCGGTAGCACGGTAGCGCCGTCGGCAGTCCATTCTATCTTGTTCATAAACCGAAGTAAAGATATTACTCACAAAGGTAATAAATTTTACCGATTTTTTGAAAAATCAATAACTCCACTTTTTTGGCCAAATTTCAAAAGCAACGCAAAAACACCCTTAACCACCACCGTGACAACCAATTACAACACAAAACGCCCCCAATTAACCCTCCGAGAATCAAAAATTTCAGCAACCACGGCCACTCCCTCGCAAAAATCGCCCTCAAAAACCGCAAAAAATCCACACCTCTCCCCTACCCTCCCGTCACAGGAAATGAAAAATCAAAATCTGTCAAAATCTGAAACCGCAAATGAAAAAGACCCGCCCCATGAGTGGAGCGAGTCTTTTTAAAGGTTGCGGCCGGCCGACGGTTACACAGTCAGGATTTCTTTCTCCTTGGCAGCGAAAAGCTCGTCGATTTTTTTGAGATACTTGTCATGGAGCTTCTGCACCTGTGCCTCGGCATCCTTCTCAACATCCTCGCTCAGTCCTTGCTTGACAGCCTTCTTCAGACCGTCGATAGCATCGCGGCGCGCGTTGCGCACCGACACCTTGGCCTGCTCGGCCTCGGCCTTGGACTGCTTTACCAGCATCTTGCGGCGTTCCTCGGTCAGCGGGGGAATCGACAGACGGATGACCTCGCCGTTGTTTTCAGGCGTGATGCCGAGCTCCGAGTTGATGATGGCCTTCTCGATTTCCTTGAACATCTGTTTTTCCCAAGGGGTGATGGTGATAGTGCGGGCATCGGGCACCGACACGTTGGCAACCTGTGCGATAGGAGTCGCGCTGCCGTAATAGTCGACGCGGATACCGTCGAGAATCTTCGGGTTGGCCTTGCCGGCACGGATGTGGGCGAGTGACTCGTCCAGATAAGCCACGGCGAGTTCCATTTTCTCCTCGGCCGGGTTAAGATAATCTTTTACGTCCATATCTATGTTATTTTAATGATTTCTTTATTCAAGTTTCGCAAGTATAACTTGCGAAAAGATTAAAGATTATAAGGTTATAGACTACAGCAGGTCCGAAGATGCGGTCTATAAACTCATAAACCTCTTAACTCATAAACTTCAAGTTTTCAAGTTCGTAAGAACTTGCGAAACTTGAGTCTTTAATATACCAGTGTCCCGATGGGTTCCCCGGCGATAACCTTGGCGAGGTTGCCCGGTTTGTCCATGTTGAACACAACGATGGGGAGGCCGTTTTCCTTGCACAGGGCGGTAGCGGTCAGGTCCATCACTTTAAGGCCGCGGGTATATACTTCGTCGTAGGATATTTCGTCAAACTTTGTCGCCGTCGGGTCCTTCTCGGGATCGGCGGTATAGATACCGTCGACACGGGTGCCTTTGAGCATCACGTCGGCCTGTACCTCGACACCGCGCAGCGCGCTGCCGGTGTCAGTAGTGAAGAAGGGACAGCCGGTGCCGCCCGACATGATGGCCACCTCGCCGCGTTCAAGCGCCGCAATGGCATTTCGGTTGGAATAATATTCGCCGATAGGGTACATGTTAAGCGCGGTAAAAACCCGTGCCGGCTGACCGATGGCTTCGAGCGCCGAGCTGAGCGCAAGCGAGTTGATAACCGTGGCAAGCATACCCATCTGGTCACCTTTGACACGGTCGAAACCCTTTGACGCTCCTTGAAGGCCGCGGAAAATATTGCCGCCGCCTATAACGATCGCCACCTCTACCCCGGCATTGACAATTTCCTGAATCTGAGCGGCATACTCGTTGAGCCTGACAGTGTCGATTCCGTAACCTTGGTTGCCCATCAGCGACTCTCCGCTGAGCTTCAGCAATACGCGCTTAAACTTGGTTCGCATATACTTGATTATATGAATATATGTTATTTTTATTGTTTATTTTTCACTCGAAACAAAGGTAATAATTATTCCTAAAAATACCAAGCCATTTGAATCACAACTCAGGGCCGGCGCATGAAATTTAT
>DLAR01000001.1 GCA_002494015.1 Porphyromonadaceae bacterium UBA7042
TAGTTTAAATGAAAGAGCCGTGCGAGACCGCTCAATCTTCAGGCAATCTTCAGGCAAGCGCGCCCGTCTTTTCGTGTTTCATCTCCTGCGACAAGAACGCCGTTGAGTCACAAAACCACCGCAATAACATTTTTTTGTACTTTATTTGGCAAACTATTAACAAATTGTAAAAATAAATCACTAACTTTGCAGCCTGCATTTACAAAAGCCAATTATTGACGCAGATAGTTTTTCAAAATTAAACTATGAACTTATTACAGCAGAAACTTGCAAAGTACACTACTCCTCAACAGGCCAAGTCGGCCGGGGTCTACCCATATTTCCGCGCAATTTCAAGCGAACAGGATCCCGAGGTTATTATTGACGGGAAAAAAGTCCTGATGTTTGGCTCTAACTGCTATTCGGGCCTTGTAAACGACCCCCGTATCAAAGAGGCGGCAGTTGAAGCGACCCGCAAATATGGCACCGGCTGCGCCGGTTCCCCGTTTCTCAACGGCACGCTCGACCTCCACAAGAAACTCGAAGCAAGGCTTGCCGAATATATCGGCAAAGAGGATGTAATGATTTACTCGACCGGCTTCGGAGTCAATCTCGGAGTTGTCTCGACCCTCACGGGACGCGAAGACTACATCCTGTGGGACGAGCAAGACCACGCTTCCATCATCGAAGGCCGCCGTCTATCGTTCAGCCAGTCGCTGAAATACAAGCACAACGACATGGAGTCGCTCGAAAAGCAACTTCAGAAGTGTGACCCGGACAAGGTTAAGCTCATAGTTTCGGACAGCGTGTTCTCCATGGAAGGCGACGTGGCCCATGTCAAGGAAATGGTTGAACTCGCCAAGAAATATGACGCAAGCGTCATGATTGACGAAGCCCACGGTATCGGCGTATTCGGCGAAGGCGGACGAGGCGTGTGCCACGCACAAGGAGTCGCCGATGATGTGGACCTGATTATGGGAACATTCTCCAAGTCTTTCGCGTCGCTGGGCGGATTCATCGCCACCAGCAAGGAAGTTACCAACTACCTGCGCCATCACTCGCGCTCCTACATCTTCACCGCGTCAATCACACCCGCGTCGACCGCTGCCGCGCTTGCAGCCATCGACATCATGGAAAAGGAGCCGGAACGTCAGGAAAACCTTTGGAAACTGACCAACTTCGCCCTCGACGGCTTCCGTCAGGCCGGATTTGAAATCGGCAATACCTCGACCCCGATTATCCCGCTTTTCATCCGCGACGACTTCAAGACGTTTGCCATTACCCGCGACCTTCTCGACGATGGCATTTTTGTGAACCCCGTCGTAAGTCCCGCCGTTGCTCCCACCGACACCCTCATCCGGTTCAGCCTCATGGCCACCCACACTATGGACCAAGTCGCTACCGCAATTGAAAAAATCACCAAGGTGTTCAAGAAACACGGCGTGATTGCCTGACTTGATAAAGCATTCACCCTAAACACATAACAAAGCCGGGGCGCAGAATAAAAATTCTGCGCCCCGGCTTGTTTCTACTTGGTAACCTTGTCTTTCACCTTGTTAAAGATATTGACCGTTTCGGAACCTACTTTCTTTGCGACCTTGACAGTCCCCTCCTTGGTCTTGTCATAGGCATTTTCCGTACCGTCGGCAACCTTTTTAGCTACTTTAATCGTGCCGGCCTTTGTTTTGCCATATACCTTTACAGCTCCGTCGCCGACTTTGTCAGCGACCCTGACGGTACCGACTTTTGTTGAATCATACGCACTGACGGTAGCGGCCTCGACTTTTTCAGCCACTTTCGCTGTGCCATTTTCCACTTTCTGTACCAAAGTCGAATCGGCAGGCTCTGCACCCGATGCCGAAGGCGCCGCTCCGATGATGCCGGCAAAGGCAATAGCCCCGACGGCAAACAACATAATCTTTTTCATAATACTCTCCTGTTTTATTATTTACTATCACAGGTAGAACACGCGTCACAGCTCTAAGGTTGATTAATATGACTTAAGAGGGCGTTTCATAACAAATGTTAACCCAAAGTGGTGGCATCTTTCAGTTACCTCGGTATAATGACGAGGTTACGAAAGAGGATGCCATGAGGACAAGGTAACTTCAGTTAGATATTAATTTCAAAATTTTAGCATGAGGCTGTTTTATATAAATGCTTTTGTCGCACCCGTTTTCACGGCTGGATTTAACATTTGTCATGAAACACCCTCTAAACATTGTCATCTACAACAAAAGAGAGACGCCACCTCCTCTAATGAGGGGCGGCGTCTCGGGGATATTGCTTGTTATGACTTTAGCGGGAAATTTAGTCCTGATTGAGGTTTACGCGCTTGAAGACAACAGCGAGGAGACCTTTCTGAGACTGCTCCAGATACTGTGCGATGGTCAGGTTGCTGTCCTTTACAAATTCCTGCTCCATGAGGCAAGATTCTTTGTAGAACTTGTTGACACGACCGTTGGCGATATTCTGAATCATAGCCTCGGGGAGGTTGGCTGCCTTGGCGGCTGCGGTCTCGGCTGCGATAGTGCGGGCCTTGGCTGCTTCTTCCTCGGTGAGCCATCCCTTGGCGATATTGGACTCGATGTGAGCCTCGCTGTCAACGAGGTTGGGGTTGATACCGGCCTTCTTGAGAGCTGCCTCGACAGCTTTCTTGACCTGTTCTTCCTTGGTTTTCTCTACAGCGACGTTATATTCAGCGTCGATGATGCTCTGGGGCACAGCGGCACGGTCAACGGCTACGGGGTTCATCGATGCGACCTGCATGGCGATGTCGCGGCCTACCTGATAGTCAACGTCGGGAAGATTGAAACCTACGATGGTGGCAAGCTTGTTGCCGAGGTGGTTGTAGGAAGTGGTCGAGGGGGCCTCTACTACTTCGTAAGCACCGATTTCCATCTTTTCACCGGTCTTGCCGATTTCCTCGACAATGAGAGCCTCGATGGTGCGGCCGTCGAGTTCGAGAGCCTTGAGCTCGTCAACGGTCTTGACGCGGTTAGCGACAGCAGCGTCGAGAATCTTCTGGGTGAGTTCCACGAAGCCGGCGTTCTTAGCCACGAAGTCGGTCTCGCACTTGAGAGCGACGATAGCGGCGAAACCGCCTTCGTTCTTAGAGAGGACACAGCCTTCCGATGCCTCGCGGTCTTCGCGCTTTGCGGCAACGGCCTGACCCTTCTTGCGAAGAATCTCGACAGCGGCGTCGATGTCGCCGTTAGTCTCGGCGAGAGCTTTTTTGCAGTCCATCAAGCCGGCACTTGTCAAGTGACGGAGCTTGGTGATTTCTGCCATTGTAACTGCCATATTGTAATGTAGTTTTAATCGGTTAAAAATTATTCTTCAACAGTCTCGGTTGCCTCAACAACGGTTTCGGCAGCTTCGGGTTCATCCTTGCGGGCAACGCGGCGGCGTTCGCGCTTTGAACCGTCGGCCTGAGCAGCCTCGGCATTGGCATCGGCCTTCTCTACCTTGCGTTCTTCGAGACCTTCGCTGATAGCGGCGCAGACGGTGTCGAGGATAAGCTCGATTGACTTGGATGCGTCATCGTTGGCGGGGATTACGAAATCCACGTCTTTGGGGTCAGAGTTGGTGTCGACGATACCGAATACGGGGATACCGAGACGGTTGGCCTCAGCCACGGCGATGTGTTCCTTGTGTACGTCAACGACGAAAAGAGCCGAGGGAAGACGGTTCAGGTCGGCGATAGAGCCGAGAGTCTTCTCAAGCTTTGCGCGCTGACGGGTAATCTGGAGCTTCTCGCGCTTGGAGAGGTTGTCAAATGTACCGTCCTTGGTCATCTTGTCGATGGAAGCCATCTTCTTGACAGCCTTGCGGATGGTGGGGAAGTTGGTAAGCATACCGCCGGGCCAGCGTTCTACAACGTAGGGCATGTTTACTGACTGGGCTTTGTTGGCGATAATCTCCTTGGCTTGCTTCTTGGTAGCTACGAAAAGGATTTTCTTGCCACCTTTGGCGATATTGCGCAGAGCGGCTGCTGCCTCGTCGAGCTTGGCGGCAGTCTTATAGAGGTCGATAATGTGGATACCGTTGCGCTCCATGAAGATGTAAGGAGCCATTGCAGGATTCCATTTTCTTTTCATGTGGCCGAAATGGCAGCCTGCTTCGAGGAGTTGGTCAAATGTTGGAGTTGACATGATTTTTTTTGTGGTTGTTTACGTTCTTTTTAAAATACAATCAGGGAGTAGGGAACGTGTCCATCTCGATGATTTAGATACTAAACACATCCCGGTTTCGGCAGGACGGAAAAAAACCGCCTGACAAAACACGAGAAATATATTAACGCTTGGAGAACTGGAAGCGTTTGCGTGCTTTGGGACGACCGGGTTTCTTACGCTCGACAGCGCGGGGGTCGCGGGTCATGAAGCCTTCGGCGCGGAGTGCGGGCTTGTCCTCGGGATTAACCTTGACGAGGGCGCGGGCGATTGCGAGACGGAGAGCCTCGGCCTGACCTTTGTAGCCACCGCCGTTGAGATTGACGTGGATGTCATATTTCTCTACAGCGTCAAGAGTCGCGAGGGGCTGTTTTACGATATATTGAAGGATGGACGAGGGGAAGTATACGTCCAAGGCGCGCTTGTTGATGGTGATTGCGCCATTGCCTTCCTTGAGGATCACACGGGCCACGGCGGCTTTACGGCGGCCAACTGCATTAACTGATTCCATGCTTCAATTATTTTATATTGTTAATATCGAGGACAACGGGGTTTTGAGCTGCATGGGGATGATCGGAACCATTGTACACATGCATGTTTTCAATCAGGCGGCGACCAAGGCGGTTCTTGGGGAGCATGCCTTTCATAACCTTGATGAACAAGGGGTGGTAGCCGGGCTTGATGTGCTTGTTGAACGACTTCTTCAGAAGAAGCTCGGGAGTGCTGACACGCTGGCCGCCGGGGTAGCCGGTATAGGACAGATATTCGTGGTCAGTCCACTTTTTGCCGGTCAGTTTCACCTTGTCGGCGTTGATGATGATGACGTTGTCACCACATTCCATGTTGGGTGAGAATTGGGGTTTGTTCTTGCCGCGCAGGATTTTGGCAACCTGAGCGCAAAGACGACCGAGCACTTGGTCGGTAGCATCGATAATCACCCACTTGCGCTCAACCTGCGAAGGGTTGAGGGTGAGGGTCTTGTAGCTTAAAGTATCCACGTTAGATGTTTAATTAATAGATAGTTACTGTTGACTTCAACACAGCGCGACTCGGCCAAAAGCTGCGCAGTGAGGCCGTCGGGTTTATTAATTTGGACATAATCGGACTGCAAAGGTAGTAATTTTCAACCAAATAAGCAAGCGGCTGAGTCGTTTCACCGCAATTAATTTTCAACAATCACGTCATACCGCAATAAAAATCGCAAAAAAAATTGCCGTTGGCGGCAGATGTTGTATATTTGCACATGTTTTAAACATCCTCTTAATAAGGCGCGTCCCCAGCGCTCCATTGTCTTTATCATCTTCACCATTACAACCATGACTATTTTAAAAGAAGGTATTCCCGTCGGGTTCTGCAGCGACCACGCGGGTTATGAAATGAAAAACGTAATCGAGGGATACCTCGACTCTAAAAACATCAAGTGGACTGACTTCGGCACCGATTCGACCGAAAGTTGCGACTATGCCGACTTTGCCCACCCCTGTGCCCGCGCCGTCGAGGCAGGCGAATGTTACCCCGGCATCGCGCTGTGCGGGTCGGGAAACGGTATCGGAATGACCCTGAACAAGCATCAGGGAATCCGGGCGGCAATCTGCTGGAATGTCGAGCTTGCCGAGCTCGCGCGGCGCCACAACAACGCCAACGTGCTCGTGCTGCCTGCCCGCTTCATCGACAATGTCACCGCCATCAACATCGTCGAGACGTTCCTCTCGACCCCGTTTGACGGCGGCCGCCACGAGCGACGCATCGAAAAAATGCCCGTGACGGAGTGACGGCCTCGGGCTGAGGCAATCCGGCTAAAAAAACAAAAAAACGCATGGGTGCGTTATAAAATCATGGATTAACCCTCGATTTTATAACGCACCCATGCACGTTTCAACATCCACAACCATGAAACCTCCGGGCCACGACCTGAAACACAGGATTTTCGCGGCTGTCCGTTATATCGTGCCGGTGGCGGTCTCGGCGGGACTCGTCGCGTGGCTGCTCCAAAAAGTAAATATCCATCAGGTAATCGGCATTATCCGTCAGGGATGCGATTTCAGCTATATAGCCGTGATGATGTTCCTGACGATGCTTTCGTTTATAATCAGGGGCATCCGCTGGGGCATACAGCTGCGCGCCGCCGGGGTGCCGCGCATGTCGCCGGTGCTTGAGAGCGTCTCGATATTCGGCGCCTATGCGCTCAACCTCGTCTTCCCGTGGCTCGGCGAGGGATGGAGGTGTGTGTTTGTCTCCCGCCGGGAGAGGGTGCCGCTGTCGACAGTCATCGGCACCGACATCGGCGACCGGGGCAGCGACGCTGTGGTAATCCTGATGCTCGCGGGCGCGGCCTTTGCTGTGGCACGTCCCGCCCTTGACCGGTTCATGGCCCGCTACGCGATAGGCCGGGACATCACCCGCATAACCGACGACCCTCGGTTATGGCTCGCCGTCATTGCCGTTGTCAGCATCCTGTGGCTCATCGGACACTTCGGCAAGCGGTTCCGCTACGTCAGGGCCGTGGAGGGAAGCCTCACTCAGATATGGGACGGATTCAAAGTCATGTTCACCATGAAAGGCATCGGGGCCTATGTCGTTCTGACCGCCGGAATATGGATCTGCTACTTTTTTGAGACATACGCCTGTCTCTACGCATTCCCCTTCACGAGGGAACTGATTCACGCCCCCGGCTCCTGCGCCGGACTGATTCCGGGCCTCGTAGTGTTTGTTTTCGGGTCATTCAGCATGGGCGTTCCATCCAACGGCGGCCTCGGGCCGTGGAACATAGCAGTCATCTTCGCCCTGTCGCTCTACGGCATAGGACAGACCGAGGGAGCGGCCTATTCGGTAGTGGTATGGGGGTTTCAGACGCTCATGACCATCCTACTCGGCATCTTCAGCGCGGTATATATAATGGCCGATAAGCGCAAAAATGCCTCACGGATAGCGGAAAAGTAACGTTTTTTTTCGTATTTTTGCCCCCACGACGTAGCTTATATAATTCAACTTTCGTCTTCCACATTCCACCCTTCACCTTTTAACTATATATGTATGTATAAATCACTGTTTGTCATTCCCGCCCGTGGAGGCAGCAAGGGCATACCGCGCAAAAACATAAAACCGCTCAACGGCCGGCCACTGATTGCCTATGCGATTGACGCGGCGACCGGTGCTGGCGCAGGGAAGGACTGCATCATTCTTTCAACCGACGATGACGAGATTGCCGCGACGGCCGAAAGCCTCGGACTCCCCGTCTCCTACCGCCGCCCGGCTGCGCTGGCGACCGACACGGCAGGGTCGCGAGAGGTCATCCTTGACGCGATGGACTGGGCCGATACACAAGGAATCGGATATGACAACGTCGTGCTCCTGCAACCCACCTCCCCGTTCCGCACTGCCGCCGACGTTGTCGGGGCGACAGCGTTGTACCATCCGGGAATCGACATGGTTGTCAGCGTGACACAGGCCGCCTGCAACCCCTATTATGACTGTTTCGAGACCAACCCCGGCGACGGGTTCCTGCATGTCGCCAAGGGCGACGGACTTTACACCCGCAGGCAGGATGCCCCCGCAGCATGGCAGTACAACGGCGCGGTATATGTGATAAACCCCGAGTCGCTGCGCAAGATGCCATTGGGCGCCTTTCCGCGACGCATCCCCTTCGTGATGCCGCGCGAGAGGTCAATCGACCTTGACTCCCCCCTCGACTGGACAATCGCCGAGGCGGTCATGAACAATCAATCAAGAAAATAAAAAGTTGCCTGACAACCTCTAAACCATCCGTTCAAAAACCATCCGTTCAAAATGAATAAAAAAATCCTGTTTTTACTATCAGCGGCGGCCATGACCGTCTCGTCGATTTCCGCCTCGCCCCTCACCCCTGACCAAGCACTCGCCCGCGCCGGGAAATCGGGGATGATGAAGGCGGTGTCAACTGCCGGAAACGCGCTGAACACGATGCCTGTCTACTCGGCAGGAAACGAGACCCCGCTCTACTATGTGTTTGAAAACAAGCAGTCGGGATTTGTCATCATCTCGGCCGACGACGTGGCCGTCCCCGTGCTCGGATATGCCGACAGCGGACGCTGGGATGCCGACGCGATGCCGCCCGACATGAAATGGTGGCTGGAACAATATGGCCTCGAAATCGAAGCCGCGTCGGCATCAGCCGCACCCGCCGCACCCGCCGCCGTGTCCCGCGACTATATCGCCCCGATTGTAAAAACGCTATGGAATCAGGCTGCCCCCTACAACGACATGTGTCCCGCCGTCCGCAGCACAAAGACTTTCACCGGCTGCGTTGCCACCGCAATGGCGCAGGTGATGAAAGTCCACGACTGGCCCGCCACAGGCAAGGGTTCGCAGTCCTACACTTGGAACAACAAAAATATCTCGCTCGATTTCTCGACAGTTACATTTGACTGGGACAACATGCTCGACTACTATACCGGCCGCGCGACCGACGCTCAGAAAAACGCTGTCGCGCAGTTGATGTATGCCTGCGGTGTCAGCGTGAAGATGTCTTTCGGCACTGATGAGAGCGGGGCTCTTGTCACCGACATCGCCCCTGCCCTTGTCAACAACTTTGACTATGATCCCTCGATAGCGATGGCTGCCCGCGAATTTTACGGCATCACCGAGTGGGAAGACCTCGTTTACGGTGAATTGTCGGCCGGACGCCCCGTCATCTACTCCGGCTCGGGAGCCGACGGCGGCCATTGTTTTGTGTGCGACGGCTACAATGACGGCTTTTTCCATTTCAACTGGGGATGGGGCGGCGTAAGCGACGGTTTTTTCCGCCTGTCGGCACTCAATCCAAACATACAAGGAATCGGCGGCAACGCCTCGGGTTTCAATGACGGCCAGATAGTCATCTACAACATTAAAAAACCTGTCGAGGGATCTGTTGAATCAACCCCGGTCTTCGGCTCCACAACAATGGCCGGTGCTACCGTCAGCGGCAACAGCCTGACGATGAGCGGCATTTTCTGCAACTACTCCACCCGCGACATTACAGGCCGTTTCCGTCTCAAGGCGGTCAGCGGCCAAGGCGGTGACGGGGTGCTGCTTTCGGCTTTCGGCTCCAACATGAGCCTTGAGCCGGGTTCGGGATTCAAAACCATTTCCGGATCCATTTCGCGTCTGAGCGAAGGAACCTACCGTGTCTATCCCGTCTTCGTCGATGAAGCCGGAACCGAGTATCCCGTCCTGATGCCCACCACACAGCTCGGATATGCCATTCTTGAAAAAGGCTCGGTGTCCACGGTTCAGGTTCCCGCGTCGGGAGAATTCACAGTCAACGATGTGTCCCTCGGCAGCGAGCTTTACTGGGGAAGCGATTTCTCGATTTCAGGCACAATCGTCAATACCGGCGAAAACGACATCGTCCTTCCGCTCTATCCCGTGCTGCTGTCAAGTGCCGGTTATAACGGCATTCTCGCTATGGGCTCGGCAATCAACACCGAGGTGCCCGCCGGCGGCAGCGTTCCGGTCGAGTATATCGGCAACTGGGAACGCAGTGTCTCCTCGACAAAACCCGCCGATGCACGGTACATCGGATTTGTCACCCTCGGCCCGCTTGTCCTTTCAGGCGCACAGTACCAGCAATCCTATGTCGGCATTTCCGTCCCTCTATCGGTCGACCTCAAAGATGCGGTACAGACTTCGGTATTCCTCACCGACTGGACTATAAACAACGGTGACATCGACAATGTCGACCGCGATAAAATCCCCGTGTCAATTACATTGAAATGCGAATCGGGGTATTTCGGCGGAAGCCTTGATGTCGCCATCTTCCCCTTGGCCGGCGGCACCTCGCTCTATGCCTTCTCGTCGCCCGTCGTCTTTATCCCTGAAGGCGAAACCAAAACCATTGAGTTTACAGGTTCTTTCCCCACCGCCACACCGGGAAGGCGTTACAGCGCGGCCGTATACTACAATCAGGACCGGCTCTCGTCGGGACTCCTGCGTTTCAAGATTGCCGCTCTCAGCGGCATCGCCGGTGTAGCCGCCGATGATGCCGCCCTCACCCTGTCGCCCAATCCGGCAACAACATCGGCCACAGTATCGGCATCATCTGAAATCTCGACTGTCGCAATCAGCTCGCTTGCCGGAAACCCGGTTCCTGCAACAGTGTCAATCGACGGCAACAACGCCACAATCGATGTCGAGGCGCTCCCCTCGGGAATATATATCGTCACTGTGTCAACCGAAAACGGCACCGAGTCGCAAAAACTCATAAAAAAATAACCCATGCGCAATTCAATCCTCAAAATCACCTCCGCAGCGGCTGCTGTCACGCTGACAGCAGCCTGCGGCAGCGGGCGCGATACGGCAACCGCCGCCCCGGCCCCGGTCCGCGCGACCCAAGTCTTGGCATCAACACCGCCTCAGGCAGCAGTCATGATTAAGGCTTACATCTATAAGACCAACGGCAATTATGCCGACAATGTCCCCATCGCTGTCAAAGACGGAAAACTTATATCCTACCCCGCACCCTCTGACCTTGCCGACCGGTCTGAACCGGTCGTCCTCGACGGAGGTTATCTCCTTGACCGCCGGGGAGTAGGGCCCGATACACGTTTCACCACCTATACCTATGGTGACTATGCAGCCATGCAGGCACCGCCATCGGAATCCGCCCTGATGGCCGCTA
This sequence comes from Porphyromonadaceae bacterium UBA7042, assembly GCA_002494015.1. Lineage (GTDB taxonomy): Bacteria > Bacteroidota > Bacteroidia > Bacteroidales > Muribaculaceae > Duncaniella. The sequence goes on from DLAR01000001.1 coordinate 10,789, forward strand.
TCATCCCCGATGCCCGCGTGACCGAAATAGTGGAAATGCCGTTCCCCTACACGCCCGACTGCGCCTCTCAGTGCAACAAGCTGATCGCCGCCGGCCTCCCCGGCTGCAAAATCATGAAATTCTGATAAAGTTAGCGGCTTTTCACTATATTGAGGCAGTTCCCATAGTCGCGTCGTGACACGACGCAAAATCACCAGTCACTCAGAACCGTAACTTTCCTATTTGCGGCATCGCCGCCGATTGCGCGGTGTAGCCGCGCCTTAACGTTAGGCCCAAGCTGCGCGCCTTTAGGTGCGCGCAGCTTGGGTTTTATACATTTTATGTCCCGAATCGGCTACAGCGTAGCCGGTCATTCCCCCTCAAGACGGGCACATACGGCGCACCTGTTAGCGATATTGTGACCGGCCGGCATGGTAAATGCTGTTTTGTCAGAGCCCGCAGGGCGATATTGTATTAAACCCCGCATGCAGCGCAGCGGAATGCGGAGGTTGTCGGCGCCAACCACAACCCCTGAGCCCGCAGGGCGATGTGATGGTAACTACATTAAACCTCTACTTTCAGACACCGATTCCGACGCAATTTTACGGCCTGTAGCCGCCGGTCTTGACTGAAATCCCCAAATAGCTCCAAAATCGATATTTTTAGTTAATACACGTTAAATATCGCACCAGACTATTGCAGATTCAGAAAAAGTCCTTACCTTTGTATCAAGTTTTTCATGGTATTAGATTTAAGGTAAGAAGATTATTCGTCGAGACGACGAGTAATTTTTTTATGTCCTTATCCCAACCTCAAAAACAAGTCCCATTCCCGGGTCAGTAGAAAAACGGGTCAGTAGAAAAACCGTGGGGAAATAAATTTTTCACAGCCAAAGATTATAGCGAACTTTGTGTCATGGAAAATGACTACTTACAGATGTTGGCGCAGATAGTTTTGCCCTCTCAGATACTTGATTATTTTACAATAGCAGGCGTTGAGCAGACAGCCACGGAAATTCACATCAGGCTTGATGAGAAGATGAATCCGGAATTGAACGATGATGCACATTTTGAATCCAAAGGCTTCATG
>DLAR01000010.1 GCA_002494015.1 Porphyromonadaceae bacterium UBA7042
TCTTAAATGAAAGAGCCGTGGGCCGATTCAAGAATTTCCCCTAATTATTTGTCTATCCGAAAGATTTTCTATAATTTTGCAAAGTTTTTTCAACCAATCTGAATTGTGGGAAAGTTTACAGAATACCGTCTCCCGCTGAAAAACCTGTCCGAAGGAACTCATGACTTTGAGTATCACCTTGGAAAACAGTTTTTCACAAACATGGAGAGTGCTGACATTCATGATGCCGACCTCACTGTCGGCCTGACTGTAACTCATAAGCACGACCTATATGAGTTGGCTTTTCGTGTTACAGGTACTGTCACGCTTATCTGTGACCGTTGCCTTGATGACCTCGTCATGCCTATCGAGGCAACCTACAATGTCACTGTCAAGTATGGCGAAGACTATAACGACGATAATGACGACCTCTTGATTATTCCCGAGAGTGACAATTATCTCAACGTAGCCTACATGATATTTGACACCGCGTCGCTTGCAATCCCCATCAAGCACGTCCACCCGCTGGGCAAGTGCAACAGGGCGATGAGCGCAATCCTCCGCAAGCACCGCGCCCGCCGCGATGACGAGGATGCCGAGTTGGAAGAAACCCTCATTGACGAAATGGAGTCAATGGATACAGCTTCTGACAACGACACAGTCCCGGAGGCCGACACAGCGACCGACCCGCGTTGGGACGAACTTAAAAAATTGACTGAAAACAAATAAAAATAATAATAGTAAAATAATATAGAACAATGGCACATCCTAAACGCAAACAATCAAAGACCCGCACAGCCAAGCGTCGTACTCATGACAAAGCAGTTGCCCCCACTATCGCAGTATGCCCCAACTGCGGCGCATGGCATGTATACCACACCGTATGTGGTGAATGCGGCTACTACCGCGGACGCATCGCTATCGAGAAATCGGCTGTTGTCTAACCAACAATTCCCGACCGAGTCTCTGATTATTCAGAAAAAAACGTGGAGAAAAGATTCTTTTCTCCATCGTTTTATATATTGAAGCGATTTAAACTTTTATTTACCAACCTCCATCCCCCTATGCTCAACGCGAGAATTTCAGGCATAGCATCCTATGCTCCTGACGATATACTCGACAACGATATGCTGTCAAAGATGGTCGACACTAATGATGAGTGGATTACCACCCGTGTCGGCATCAAGGAACGCCGCATCCTTAAAGAACCCGGAACCGGTTCTTCTTTCCTCGGCGTGAAAGCTGTTTCACGGCTGCTCGAATCAACCGGTACCAAACCGGAAGATGTCGACCTGCTCATCTGCGCAACCTCCAATCCCGACTACCGCTTCCCCTCTACAGGCTCGGTAATCGCCCATGACCTCGGCCTTAAAAACGCTTACGCCTACGACATTCAGGCCGCATGTGCCGGTTTCCTCGTAGCGCTTCAGGACGGCTCGGCCTACATCAAGTCAGGTCTTCGCAAAAAAGTCGTTGTTGTCGCAGCCGAAAAAATGTCATCGATGGTCAACTATAACGACCGTGCCACATGCCCTCTTTTTGGCGACGGCGCCGGCGCAATGCTTTTGGAGCCCACCGAAGAAAATGTAGGCGTAATCGACGGAGTTTTCCATGTTGACGGCGAAGGAAAAGAGCATCTGTGGATGCCTGCGGGAGGCTCGGTGCTACCCGCGTCCCACGAAACTGTCGATGCCGGTCAGCATTTCGTAATTCAAGACGGACGCAACGTTTATAAGAACGCTGTCACCGACATGCTTGAATCATCACTCGAAGTCGCAGCCCGCAACAACCTCTCGATAGAAGACATCGACTGGATGGTACCCCATCAGGCCAACCTCCGCATCATCGAAGCCGTGTCTTCGCGCGCCGGTATCGCACCTGAAAAGGTTCTTGTCAACATCGAGCACTACGGCAACACATCGGCTGCCTCAATCCCCCTCTGCCTTGACGAGTACAAGGACCGCCTCCACAAAGGCGACAAGATTATCCTGACCGCTTTCGGAGCCGGATTCACTTGGGGTGCCATGTACATCATCTGGGACCTTTAAAAAACCTTCAGGTAAAAAAACATGCAAAGATAGCATCTATTCAGGTGCTATCTTTGTTTATAAGGGAGTAAATGGAATTATAATCATCTAAAATATTATAGACATGGAACATAAAGCCGGTTTTGTCAACATTGTAGGCAACCCCAACGTAGGAAAGTCAACCCTAATGAACGATCTCGTCGGGGAACGCATCAGCATAATCACGTCCAAGGCACAGACCACGCGCCACCGCATCATGGGAATCGTAAACACCGAAGATTACCAGATCGTGTTTTCCGACACCCCCGGCGTACTCGCCCCCAAGTACAAGCTACAGGAAAGCATGCTCAATTTCAGCGAAGGCGCACTCGTCGATGCCGACATCCTCCTCTACGTCACCGACGTAGTGGAAGACCCCGAAAAGAATGCCGATTTCCTTGCCAAAGTTGCCAAGGAAAAAGTTCCCGTATTGCTCGTCATCAACAAAATAGACCTTATAAAAAACCAAGCCGACCTTGAAGCGATTGTCGACCATTGGAAACAGACACTGCCCAATGCCGAGATATTCCCCACATCGGCCAAGGAACATTTCAACGTCGACAACCTGATGAACCGCATCATCCAGCTACTCCCCGAGTCAGCTCCCTACTTCGGAAAGGACGCCCTGACCGACAAGCCTGCGCGTTTCTTTGTAACCGAGATTATACGCGAAAAAATCCTTCTCGAATATGACAAAGAAGTCCCCTACTCGGTAGAGGCAATCGTCGAGAAATTTGAAGAAAAAGACAATGCTATCCACATTATGGCAGTCATATATGTCGAACGCGATTCTCAGAAAGGCATCATCATCGGGCATGGCGGCACGAAAATAAAGCGCGTTGGAACCGAAGCCCGAAAAGACATCGAGAAATTCTTCGGAAAACGTGTCTATCTCGAACTGTTTGTAAAAGTAGAACCCAACTGGCGCAACCGCGAAAACAAGCTGCGCACATTCGGCTACATCGAATAATCCCCCACGATTTAAAAGCAACAAAAACGGCGCGAAGTTTTTTTCGCGCCGTTTTTAGAATATGTTTATCAAGCCTCGGACGTTATACCGTCCAAGTCTCTCCTGAGAGAATCATGTCGCGGAGCGAGCCGAAATTCTTGCGGCCGCACACCTCGGTTATCTGATTCTCGATTTCTTCATTGTAAACCGGCGACTCAACATCGCGGATGATACCGATTGCAAGAGGAAACTCGTGGCCGTCCATCATCGCGAGTTGCTGATGCAGGAAATTGCTGCGCGTGTGAGCGTCATGCACGAGCACATCGTCAATCGTATATCCGTCTTCGCCGAGAGTCACAGCCTTCAGCAGGAATCCGTCCTGAACAAGGCCGCGCTCGTTGTTCTTGCCAAAGAGCATCTTCTCGCCGTGAACGAGATGGATAGTCCGCTCGGCGCGTGTCTCGCGATCGGTGATGTAATTGTGAATACCGTTATTGAAGATGACACAGTTCTGAAGGAACTCCACAACCGACGTGCCACGATGACGGGCGGCGGCAACAAGGACTTCCTGAGAAATGTTAAGCTCAACATCGATGCTGCGGGCAAAGAAATTGCCACGCGCGCCAAAAACGAGTTCTGCCGGGATGAAAGGTTCCTCGGTTGTTCCGTAGGGTGAAGATTTCGACACAAAACCGCGGTCGCTCGTCGGAGAATACTGCCCCTTGGTCAGACCATATATCTTATTGTTGAGCAACAGCATGTTGATGTCTACGTTGCGGCGAACGGCATGGATAAAATGGTTGCCGCCGATAGCGAGACCGTCGCCATCGCCCGAAATCTGCCACACAGTCATGTCAGGACGCGCTACCTTGAAACCGGTCGCTATCGCTGCCGCGCGGCCGTGGATGGTGTGGAAACCGTATGTGTTCATGTAGTAAGGCAGGCGCGAGCTGCAACCGATACCCGAGATTACCGCCGTCTTGTGGGGAGGCACCCCGAGAATGGCCATAGCCTTGTGGAGAGAGTTGAGAATGGCGTGGTCACCGCATCCGGGACACCAGCGCACAGGCTGACTGCTCTTATAATCGCTTGCTTTATATTGCATTTCGTTTTCCATTGTCATTTTTCCTCCATAATATTAGTTACACGCTCTACTATCTCGCTGACCATGAACGGCTGTCCCTGAATCTTGTTGACACGCTCGATTCTGACATCGGGAAAACGTGCCTGAAGATAATCGGCAAACTGTCCCGTGTTCAGCTCGGCGACAATTACGCGCTTGTATCGGCGAAGCACCTCGCCTGTATTGGCCGGTAGCGGGTTGATATAACGGAAATGAGTGAAATCGACCTTGAATCCGCCGTTGTTAAGCTCGGTAGCGGCGGTGCGCAGATGGCCGTAGGTTCCGCCCCATCCGACAAGCAGAGTATCAGCTCCGGGTGTCTCGATAACATCGAGAACGGGAATATCGTCGGCGACACGGGCCACTTTCTCCCGACGTGTCATCACCATGCGCTCGTGGTTGACAGGGTCAATAGAGATTGCTCCTGTCTCATAGTCCTTTTCAAGACCGCCGATGCGGTGCGACGCGCCCTCGGTGCCGGGCAATGCCCAGTAACGCACCTTGCTTTCCTCGTTGCGCTTGTAAGGTCGCCACGAGCCGTCGGTCATTGTTTCGGGAAGCAGAGGCGGGTTTATATCGGGAAGTTCCTCGGCGGTGGGGACACGCCATGCGCTCGCGCCGTTGCCGATAAAGGCATCGGTCAGCAGGATTACAGGAGTCATGTGTTCCATCGCGATACGCGCAGCCTCAAATGCCATCGTGAAACAGTCGGTCGGCGATGCAGCTGCAACGACGACTATCGGCGACTCTCCGTTGCGGCCATAAAGAGCCTGCATCAGGTCGGTCTGCTCGGTCTTTGTCGGCAGGCCGGTCGAAGGACCGCCACGCTGCACGTCAATGATTACAAGCGGCAGCTCGGCGATTACAGCGAGACCGATACCCTCGCTCTTTAACGCAAGACCGGGACCCGATGTCGAGGTGACGGCAAGGTCTCCTGCAAAGGCAGCTCCGATAGCGGAACATACGCCGGCAATCTCGTCCTCCATCTGCACGGCCTTTACGCCGAGGTCTTTGCGCTTGGCAAGCTCGTGCAGGATGTCGGTAGCCGGAGTGATAGGATAGCTGCCGAGGAACAAGGGTCGGCCGCTCTTTTCCGATGCGGCTATGAGGCCCCACGCCGTGGCGGTGTTGCCGTTGATGTCAGTGTACACACCGGGGGTCACGGCCTCGGTTTCGACACGATAGGTAGTCACCGAGGCATGTATATTGTTGCCATAGTTGTAACCGGCGTCAAGAACTCGTGCGTTGGCCTCGTAGACGGCCGGTTTTCGGGCAAACTTATTTTTCAGATGTCGAAGCGCGCTTTCCAACGGGCGGTCAAAGAGCCAGCACACAAGGCCGAGCGCAAAGATGTTGCGGCACTTCATTATGCTTTTCGGGTCAAGGCCCGAGTCGGCAAGCGCCGCCTTGGTCATTGCGGTGACAGGCACCTCTACGACCTGAGCGTCAAGATTGAGTTCCTTGTAGGGGTCATCAGTGGTAAAAAGAGCCTTTTTAAGGTCACTTTCCTTAAAGGAGTCGATATCAACGATAACGACACCGCCCGGTTTGAGAAACTTGACATTCTGCTTGAGGGCGGCAGGATTCATTGCCAATAGCACGTCACACTCGTCACCGGGAGTGTGTACATCGACACCCACGCTGACCTGAAACCCCGAGACTCCGCTGAGCGAGCCTTGCGGGGCGCGCACTTCGGCGGGATAATCCGGGAACGTCGACACACGGTTGCCAAGTCCTGCCGAGACATTTGTAAAAATGTTGCCGGCAAGCTGCATTCCGTCACCCGAGTCGCCCGAAAAACGCACGACGACTTTGTCGAGAGTCTTTACATTGGTTTTTTCCAACATAGCTTTGATTAGTTTATGATAGATTTAAGTTGTATTGTCAGTGATTGAATTTCAACGGCATCGCGGCCTTTGTCGACGTATCGACAAGGTTGCCGCCGCGATAGACAATCTTGCCGTTGACCATCGTCATCTTCACGACTGCCGGGAGGTGCCGTCCCGCCATAGGGGTCCAGCCGCAGCGGCTCATGACCTCAGCGTCGGCAACATCATCGCGACATCCGTCAGGGTCGACTATCACAAGGTCGGCATAGTACCCTTCTCGCACAAATCCACGACGGTCTATGCCGTAGAGCCTCGCGGGGTTATTGCACATTTTTTCCACAACTTGCTCGGGTGACAGAACCCCGTCAGCCGCAAGGGCAAGCATGGCGCGCAACGAGAACTGCACCATCGGCATCCCCGAGGCGGCGGTCAATGCATCACCCTCCTTGTCGGCAAGAAGATGGGGGGCGTGGTCGGTCGCGATGACATCAATGCGACCGTCGGCGACAGCGAGGCGCAACGCATCCCGGTCGCTCCGCTCCTTGATGGCAGGGTTGCACTTGATGCGTGCCCCGAGTCGCTCGAAGTCACCACGGTCAAATGTCAGATACTGGGGACAGGTCTCGGCCGTGATGCGTTTTCCCTCAATCGGGCCGGGAGTGAAAAAGTCAAGTTCATCGGCAGTCGAAATGTGCATTACATGCAGTCGGCTGCCGTGACGCCCGGCCAGTTCGACCGCATGGCGCGTAGCCTCGACACAAGCCTCGCGGGGCCTTACATCAGGATGACGCATGACGGGAACCGACCCGCCACATTCTTTCATCAACCGTTCTCGAGAGGCCGCAATGACCGACTCACTCTCGGCATGGACGGCGATGAGTGCCGGAACCTCGGCAAAAATGCGGTCGAGCGTCGAGTCATTGTCGACAAGCATGTTGCCGGTAGAGGAACCGAGAAACAGTTTGACACCGGCCACACGGGTATAGTCGGCATCAAGCAATTGGTCGAGATTATCGTTTGTCGCCCCGATAAAAAAGCCATAGTTGGCTACCGAGACCTCGGCGGCACGGGCCATCTTGGCCTCGACAGCCTCCATCGTGACGGTGGCGGGACGAGTATTGGGCATGTCGATAAACGAGGTGACCCCGCCGGCCACGGCTGCCATTGACTCGGTCGCCATATCGGCTTTCTGAACCAGTCCGGGGTCGCGGAAATGCACATGCTCGTCAATCGCGCCGGGAATCAGCATGTTGCCCCCGGCATCAATCAGCATGGTGTCGGGACAGTCGGTTTCAGCAACCTCCGTCGCTCGCCATTCATCGGCAGTGCCGACTTTGGTTATCACGGCATCTTCAACGACGACATACCCCTCACGCGAACGACCGTCATCGACAATCAGGGCGTTGTAAATAACAATGCGGCTCATTTCTTGCTGTAATCGGGATATTTAGTAAACCAGCTCGACCATTTGAGGCGTAACACGCCTAAGACTCCCTCGCCGAAAATCCCCGAGCTCATTTTGCTCGTCCCGAGAACACGGTTGACAAAAATAATGGGAACCTCCCTGATGGTAAAGCCATATTTGTAAGTAAGGAATTTCATTTCGATCTGGAACGCATAACCCTTGAAACGTATATTGTCAAGCGGCAATGCCTCCAGAACACGGCGCGTGTAGCACACAAATCCCGCCGTGGTGTCATGAATCGGCATCCCGGTGACAACGTGGACATACTTTGACGCATAGTAAGACATCAGCACGCGCCCCATCGGCCAGTTCACCACATTGACTCCCGAGACATACCTTGACCCTATCGACATGTCGGCACCGTCGACGGCGCAAGCGTCATAGAGTTTAAGCAGGTCTTCGGGGTTATGGGAAAAGTCGGCATCCATCTCAAAAACATATTCGTACTGCCGACGTGAAAGCGCCCATTTGAAACCGGCGATATAGGCCGTTCCGAGACCGAGCTTGCCCTCGCGTTCCACAAGATGCACACGGCCGGGGAACTCGCCCTGCTTGCCACGCACGATTTCGGCAGTGCCGTCGGGAGAATTATCATCGATAATCAGCACGTCAAATTTTCGCGGCAGCTTCATAACTGCCTCGATTATTGCTGCTACATTTTCCCTCTCGTTATAAGTCGGAATAATAACGACAGCGTTATTGGCATTGAGATTAGATTCCATGTTGCAAATATAGCGATTAAAACCATATCAGCGAAACTTTTGCAGCCAAAAAGGGCCAAACTGCGCTAAACGGGTTGCGGTTATTGATATTTCACAGTTCATTTACCTCTGTATCAGTGTTGCCAAGGCTGAAATCACTAAGAGGGCGTTTCATAACAACTGTTATGAAACGCCCTCTTATTTTTCAGACAGCCAACCGTCAATTCTTCTTGTTGGCAAGGACGGCGGCATCGATGACAGCGATAGTGGTCAGGTTGATAATGTCACGCACGGGGGCATCGAAGGCGATGAAGTGAATCGGCTTGTTCAAACCCATCTGAATCGGGCCTATTGCCTCGCCGAGACCCATCTCAAGCATCAGGCGATATGCGCTGTTGGCGGCACTGAGGTTAGGGAACACAAGGGTGTTGACCTCGCGGCCGCGCAGACGGGTAAAGTCGTAGGCTTCGTCACGCAGCTTGCTGTTGAGCGCATAGTTTACCTGCATCTCTCCGTCGATGGGGAGATCGGGGTACATTTCCTGCATACGGGCAACGACATTGTGGACCTTGGCACACTCGGGTTCGTGGTTAGAGCCGAAATTGCTGTAAGAGACCATCGCCATAACAGGCTTGTGATTGAAAAACTCGACAGCCTTGCGCGACAGACGGGTGACATCAAGCAGGGTTTCTTCGTCGGCATTACCGTTGATCATCGTGTCAGCAAGGAAATAGGTGCCGCGCTTTGTCTCGATGACATGCATGGTGGCGAAATGGGCAAATCCGGGCTGGATTCCGACAACCTGACGGGCGATTTCGCCGGTGTGATGGTTGGCGGAGCGGGCGCCCGTTATAAACGCATCGGCATCACCCATCTCGACCATCATCATACCGAAATAGTTGCGGTCAAACATTTTTTCGAGCGCGTCGGCATAGGTCAGGCCGTCACGCTGCCGCTTGCATGCAAGCGCACGGGCATAACGGTCACGACGGTCGGCCTCGCGGTCGTGGCGCAGGTTGACAATCTCGATACCGCTGATGTCGATGTTCAGGCGCGCGGCGCGTTTCTGAATCATTTCCTCGTTGCCAAGCAGAATCGGGATAGCGATACCGTCGGCAGCCACTATCGCGGCGGCACTGAGCATGTTGTCGGTGTTGGCTTCGGCAAACACGACACGCTTGGGATTGGAGCGGGCCGCGTCGGCAAAGCGGCGCATAAGTTTCTTGTCATAACCTTTCAGGCGGCGCAATTTATCGTCATACTGTTCCCAGTCGGTGATGGGACGACGGGCCACCCCGCTGTCCATCGCGCCACGAGCCACGGCGGGTGCGACAGCGGTCAGAAGTCGCGGGTCGAGCGGAGTGGGGAGGATATATTCGCGGCCAAACTTGAGGTTGACCTTGTTATAGGCAGCATTTACGACGGGGGGGACAGGCTGTTTCGCTAATTCGGCGATAGCCTTGACCGCATAAATTTTCATTGTCTCGTTGATGACCGATGCCCCGCAGTCGAGCGCGCCCCGGAAGATATATGGGAATCCGAGGACGTTGTTAATCTGATTGGGATAGTCGCTGCGACCGGTTGCAAAAATGAGGTCCGGACGTGATGCGACAGCCTTTTCATAGGAAATCTCCGGTTCGGGATTGGCAAGAGCGAAAACAATAGGCTTTGGAGCCATCGATTGAACCATCTCGGTTGTGACGACATCCTTTACGGAAAGACCCAAGAACACATCGGCATCAACCATAGCCTCGGCCAAAGTGGTGATGGGGCGCGAGGTGGCAAATTCGGCTTTCTGAGAGTTCAGACTGGGACGCGAGGTCGAGATGACGCCCTTGCTGTCACACATCACGACATTTTCACGACGCACTCCGAGCGCGATATACAGGCGTGTGCAAGAAACGGCTGCCGCGCCGGCGCCATTGACCACAAGCCGTATATCCTCAATCTTCTTACCTTGAATCTCAAGTGCGTTAAGCAGTCCGGCTGCCGAAATGATGGCGGTACCGTGCTGGTCGTCGTGCATAACGGGGATGTCGCATTCTTCTTTCAGGCGACGCTCGATTTCAAAACATTCAGGAGCCTTGATGTCTTCAAGGTTTATGCCTCCGAATGTCGGCGAGATTGCCTTGACAATCGAGATGAATTTGTCGGGGTCTTTCTCGTTGACCTCGATGTCGAAACAGTCAAGACCGGCAAAAATCTTGAACAGCAATGCTTTTCCTTCCATCACAGGCTTTCCGGCAAGCGCGCCGATGTCGCCGAGGCCAAGAACCGCGGTGCCGTTGGAAATGACTGCCACGAGATTGCCTTTGTCGGTATATTCGTAGGCATCCTCGGGTTTCTGCTCGATTTCAAGACATGGATATGCCACGCCGGGAGAATAGGCCAGTGCGAGGTCGTTTTGTGTTGAATAGGGTTTGGTGGGGATGACTTCGATTTTTCCGGGCCGTGGATTGCGATGGTAATCGAGAGCCATTTCTTTTGTTACTTTTGCCATAGGTTACGAAATTATGCTACAAAGTTAACGCTATTTCCTATGGATTGTTTTTTAAATAATATTAAATTTTAACGTTGTGTCACTAATCATTCAGAATAACAGTTTACGCGCCCCTTGACG
>DLAR01000037.1 GCA_002494015.1 Porphyromonadaceae bacterium UBA7042
TTTGTTATGAAACACCCTCTAAAGACTTTACTGATAATTTCTCTGCTTGTCACAGCGCCATTTTCCATTATGGCCCAAAACAACAGTTATACCGATCTTGTCGGGGATGCCGACAAGGCGATTGCCGAAGGCAAATGGGACGAGGCCGAGCAGATGCTCACAGAGGCGATGCGGCTCGAACCCGCCAACCCCTTCAATGTCCTGCTGATGTCCAACGTCGGGATGATGCAGTTCAATCAAGGCAAAGACTCACTCGCCCTCGCGACATTGAATACGGCCCACGAAATCGCCCCCGCGTCGGTCACGATTTTGGGCAACAGGGCTCGAATACTGATGGCGACCGGACATGAAAAAGAAGCGTTTGATGATTTCGGACGCATTATAGAACTCGACTCCACGGCTGTGATGCCACGTTTCAATCATGGCATAATCGCGTTGAAAACTCACGACTTCGCGACCGCAATACGGGACTTTGAATATCTCAATTCTCATGCTCCCGATGAACTGGAAACATCAATCGGGATGGCGTCTCTGCATTCCGCACTCGGCAACTGGGCCGAGGCTATCCCCTATTTCAACCGCGTTATCGAAAAAGACCCGGCATCGCATTTCTATGCGGGACGGGCATTGTGCCGCCTGATGCTCGACCAATTATCCGAGGCATCTGACGATATTTCCCGCGGACTTGAACTCGACCCCGAAGACGGAGAGCTATATCTATACCGTGCCGCACTCAACAAGATGCGCTATCGCGTTGCCGATGCCCGTGCCGACGCCGAGCGCGCCCGTCAGCTCGGAATACCGGCCGAGCGGCTAAAAGACTTCTTTTAGAGGCTGCAAAAACAACCTCATAAACGACAATCACAATGAAAGGTTTAGTAATCAAAAACACAGGCAGCAGCTACCTTGTCAAGACCGATGACGGAAACGAGGTACTCTGCAAAATAAAAGGGAATTTCCGACTCAAAGGAATCCGGACCACAAATCCTGTAGCCGTAGGCGACCGCGTGACACTGTCAAGCACAGACAGCGACACAACAGCCTACATCACGGCCATCGAGCCGCGCAAAAACTACATAATCCGACGTGCCAGCAACCTGTCTAAGCAAGCCCACATAATCGCCGCCAATCTTGACCAAGTGTGCCTGATTGTGACACTGGCCCACCCGACGACCTCGACAACATTTATAGACCGCTTTCTTGCTACTGCCGAGGCTTATCGTGTTCCTGCAGTTATCGTCATCAACAAAATCGACCTTCTCGACACCCCCGACGACAAAGAGTATCTTGATGCCGTCGCCTATCTTTATGAATCCATCGGTTACCCCGTGATTCGCGTCTCAGCCGCCACCGGCGAAGGTGTCGACACACTTAAATCGATGCTTGACGGCAAAATCACGTTGTTCTCGGGCAACTCGGGTGTAGGGAAATCAACTCTTATAAACGACCTGATTCCCGATCTACACCTCGCGACTGCCGAAATATCGGCCATGCATGACACCGGTATGCATACAACAACATTCTCCGAAATGTTTGCCGTCCCGGGAACGGCTCCGTGCACATATATAATTGACACTCCCGGAGTCAAAGGATTCGGCACGCTGGAATTTGACCGCCACGAAGTGGGTCACTACTTCCCCGAAATCTTCAAGCACAGCGCCGAGTGCCGGTATGGCGACTGCACCCACACCCACGAACCCGGATGCGCCGTCCGCGCGGCACTTGACGACAACCTCATCTCTCAATCCCGTTACGCATCCTATCTCAGTATTCTCGAAGACTCGGCCGACGACAAATACCGCAAAGGTTACTAATCCCGATTCACTCATATCTAAAAAGGCGGGACTGCACACAGTGTGCAGTCCCGCCTTTTTATGCATTTACAAGAGTCTTAGAGTATGTTTAAAAACACCCTCTTATTCTTCAGCGGCGGCAACCTCTGATTCGAGGACTTCTGTTTCGGGTTTGATATTGGGAAGTTCAAGACCGAGATTGTGCTTGCGGTCAATGACTTTCAGCACGAGGCCGAGAACAAGCGCGGCTACACCGAGGCAGGCAAGCATCACGAGAGGCGCAGTGTAGTTGTAGCTCACTGCCGCTTGCTCGGGTGTCATCGTGCCGTTGGCCAATCCCTCTACGATCTGAGGATTTGTATTGTCAAGAACCTTGCCGATAAGCAGCGGGAACAACCAGAGACCGATATTCTGAATCCAGAATATCAATGCATAGGCCGACCCGATGATTTTAGCGTCGACAAGCTTGGGAACACTGGGCCACAACGACGCGGGTACAAGGGAGAAAGATGCCCCGAGCACAAGAATTGTCAGATAAGCGATGCACACGCCGCCCACAGGACTGTCCTTGAACAGCGGGAGGACAAACGCAAATGTCAAGTGACAGGCAATCAGCAGCAACGAGCCGATGACAAGCATCGACGCCGCTTTTCCTTTATAGTCGACATAGTTGCCGAGAATCGGGGTAATACCGACGGCAAGGAGCGGGAACACGGCGAATATCGTTCCGGCCGACTGGCGCTTGTAACCCATGTAACAGAACACGACAAGAGCGATAACAGCAACCGCGAGAAGACCATATTTGCGGCCTTTTGCCTTTGAGAAATTGCTTGCAAACGCCGCACCGGCAACTATAATCATAATGACATACTGCACGACAGTAACAGTGTCGCCGGCCCAGAACGAGGCGGGGTCAACATCGGTGAACGACAGGTTGCACTGGAGCATGTTGACAGCATATTTCTGGAAGGGGAAGATTGCCGAGTAGTAAAGCACGCAAAGAAGGGCGACAAGCCAGAATCCGCTCGAAGTAAGGATTTTGCCAAGGTCTTTCAACTGGAACGGGTCATCTTTTTCTTCCTCGGCGTGGGTCTGCTCGTCAAGTTTCTTATCCATAAAGAAATAGACAATGAACATAATCAACGCAATCATCAGCAACACGACACCGAATGCCACCGAGCGGCTGACGCTGATGTCGCCGCCAAGCTCGGCAAACATGGGTGAGAAAATCATACAGGTCGCGACTCCAAGACGGGCGAGCGCCATCTCCGACCCCATCGCGAGAGCCATTTCCTTGCCTTTAAACCACTTGACGATGCCTCGACTGACCGTAATACCGGCCATCTCGACACCACAGCCGAAAATCATGAAACCCACGGCCGAAAACTTGGCCGACGCGGGCATGCCCTTATAGAAAGGGGCAATGCCAAGTTCCTCAAAAACGGGAATATGATTCAGGTGATTTGTAAACCACACATCGAGCGAACTTCCGATAAAGGCATCGGTCAGCGCATACCAGTTAATCGTGGCGCCGACAAGCATCACTGCACCTGACAGGACGGCAGTAAACCTCACCCCCATCTTGTCAAGAATGATACCGGCAAAAATCAGGAAGAAAATAAAAACGTTAAGAAACGTCTCGGAACCCTGCATGGTGCCGAACGCAGTAGAATCCCATCCGCGGGTCGACTGCAGCAAGTCCTTGATAGGCGACAGGATGTCCATAAAAATATATGAACAGAACATGGCGAACGCTAAGAATCCCAGCGCGGTCCATCTCGCCCAAGGCTTGTCGGAAAGTACTTGTTTTACTGTTTCCATTTAGCAAAAAGTGAAATGATTTAAATTTTATTTTTTACAAAATTACTCAAATTATGCGAATCGGCATGGTTTTATTTATTAATTTCGCAAAATTAATCATTCATTTAACATCCACATGCCATTTTCACGACAACCTTACACACTTGACCGCACAGTGCGGCTCGTCATAAACTGCGTGCTGTTTCTCGGTGCCATCTGGCTCATTAACACGCTGAAAGGTGTCCTTCTCCCTTTCCTCGTCGGATGCCTCATCGCCTATATCCTTGAGCCTGCGGTACAGTTCACCCGCGACCTGTTGAAGCTGAAGGGACGCATAGCGGCAACATTCATAACCCTCTTTGAACTCCTTTTCTTCTTTTTGCTGGTATGCTATCTCCTCATTCCATCCATTATAAACGAAGCTACTGAAATGGCGGGGATGCTCAAGACCTACGCCAAGACCGAGATGAACGCCATCCCGTTTATCCCGGACTCGGTTCACGAGTTTCTGCGCACACATATCGACTTTGAAAAAATCGCGTCAAAACTCACCCGCGAGGAATGGACGCGCATGATTGAGGAAACATTTTCGGCATCGTGGTCACTTATTTCCGGCTCTATTTCTATTTTACTGAGCATATTCAGCTGGATAATAGTTTTGCTCTATGTGATTTTCATCATGATTGACTATGAAAAGCTGTCCAACGGTTTCCGGCGCATGATTCCTCCCAAATACCGCAAATCGGTCCTTGGTATATGCCGCGACGTAAAAAGCAGCATGAACCGGTATTTTCGCGGGCAGGCTCTTGTCGCATTCATTGTCGGCATCCTTTTCAGCATCGGGTTCCTCATAATAGGGCTTCCGCTCGCCATCATCCTCGGCCTGTTTATCGGATTACTGAACATGGTGCCCTATCTACAGCTTATATCGCTGATTCCGACAACCATTCTGTGCCTCATATACTCGGTCGATACCGGCATGAGCTTCTGGACGCTGTTTTGGGAATGCATCGCAGTCTACTGCATCGTTCAGGCTATTCAGGACCTTTTCCTCACGCCCAAAATCATCGGGAAAGCGATGAGCCTGAACCCGGCACTCATCTTCCTGTCGCTTTCGATATGGGGCACCCTTCTCGGATTCATCGGTCTCATCATCGCAATCCCGCTGACCACCCTGCTGCTGGCCTATTACGACCGCTATATAATCCGGCCTAATGAGAAAAACGCGCTGCGGCCAAAGGGTTAAAAAATCCCAATCTATGAGTTTCCATCTTGTCAGTGGGTGAAAATTTAGCTAACTTCGTGGTCGATTATGAGAATATCAGCAATTATTCAACGCACATTCTGCCTTGTAGCCGCCAGTCTTTCAGCCATTGCATCCTCGGCATTTCCGCTCGACATCTCCGGCATAGACACTACGCGCACGGCAATATATATCGAAGACCTCCGTTTCGGCGTACCCATTATAGCTGAAAACATTGACGCGTCACTTGTGCCGGCAAGCATTATGAAAAGTGTCACTGTGGCCTCGGCACTTGCCATCGGAGACCCCGAGGAAAGATTCGTAACGCCGGTAACTGCCGTCGGAAACATATTGCCCGACGGGACTCTTGACGGCAACATAGTCGTCACAGCCTCAGGCGACCCGTCGATTGAATCATCATTTCTTGACGGGACTCGCGGCTTTTGCGACAGCATCGTCACTGCGGCGGTAAATGCCGGTATTACCGCCGTAAATGGTGACATCATCATAAAAGAGGAAGGTTTTGAGGATGACCGCGTGCCGGCCGGATGGATGGACGAGGATGTGGCATGGCCCTACGGAGCCGGACACCACGGGGCCAATTTCTGCGACAACCGTTTCACGCTGCGCCTGCCCTCGCGCGAGACCGTCCCTTATGTCCCCGACCTTGACCTACGCATAATAACACGCGGGAAGAAACAGGGATTGAAAGCCACCCGCAATCGCGACACAGAGACTTTCACCTTTACAGGACGTGTTCCGCGACGGGGTTACAGCGACCGGCTCGCGATGCCTCGGCCGGCCAAAGTCATGCGGCACGAAATTATCGAAAAACTCCGTACAGCCGGCATCGAGGTGCTTCAGTCAACAGTAAAGCCTGAAAAGGAATCCATTCTGCTCTATACTCATCTTTCCCCCACTTTCCGGGAAATCATGCGCAGCCTCATGTTTCGGTCAGACAACATGATGGCCGAAGGAATGCTCCGCGCACTGAGACCCGGAGGCTCGCGCGCCGACGCCGTCAAGGAGGAATTGGCCGTGTGGAGCGATGCGGGCATCTCTCTTGCAGGCATCAATATCGAAGACGGTAGCGGGCTCTCGCGAAACGACCGCCTGACGGCACGTTTCCTTGCCGAGGTACTTAAAACCATGACTTCTCCTGACTACAGCGACGACTACACCTCGCTATTTCCGCGTGCAGGCTACGAAGGCACCGTGCGCAATTTCCTTGCCGGAACCCATCTCGAATGGGATATCGCGCTGAAAACCGGCAGCATGCGCGGCGTGCAGTCCTTTGCCGGGTATAAATTTGACGAGGAAGGCCGACCCACCCACATAATAATTTTCATTGTCAACGGGTTTACCTGTAACCGCGCGACCTTAAAAAATGCAATTTCACGCTTGCTATTAGAAAAATTTCCATTAAGTTTGCAATCTGAAACCCCAACCGAACCGACAGATCTATGAAAGATTATTCAGCAATGCTCAACCTGAGCTATGAAATAGAGGGTCTGATTACCTTACAGATAAGCCGTGGCGAGACAACCGCGACCCAGATTGACTCGCTCATTACCGATAAGATTTCGCAACTTGCCCGGCTCGCCGGAGTCAGCGATGTCACATCGGTGCCGGTCGACAATGACGATGTCGCAATAGTCAACGCCGTGCTGACCGAAGAGGAAGAAGACGCAAAACCTTTCACCCCCGACAATGAACCCGAGCCAACCGGCCATCAACCGGTCACAGCCCGGTCACAGCCCATACGCGACCTTCCGACCGACCCGCATATCTCCCCCAACAGCCGCAACGAATTTGCCGACCCTGACGATGCCGAAGCCACCGCGCGGCTCAGACCATCGGTAAAACCCGAGCCTGAACCCACTTGGGAAGAAGTGGAGACATTTGACTCGCCACAGATTTCGCTTGACGAAAAAATTGCCCGCGAATCAGTCAAAGACATCCACACCGCGTTCAGCATCAATGACAAGTTCCGTTTCCGCCGCGAGCTGTTCAGCAATTCAATCCAAGACTACAACGAGTCGATTGACATCATCGCCGCCATGTCGTCCTATGACGAAGCCGAGGATTATTTCTACAACGACCTGTGCTGGGATCCCGACAACAGCGAGGTAAAAGCCTTCATGGAAATCGTTTCCCGATATTTTGCCAAATAAACAGTCATG
The DNA here is from genome assembly GCA_002494015.1 of Porphyromonadaceae bacterium UBA7042. Classification (GTDB taxonomy): domain Bacteria; phylum Bacteroidota; class Bacteroidia; order Bacteroidales; family Muribaculaceae; genus Duncaniella. The sequence continues at coordinate 7,020 of DLAR01000037.1, forward strand.
GCAGGCAAGCTGTACGTTGTACCCACACCGGTGGGCAATCTCGGGGACATGACTCCCCGTGCCGTCGAGGTATTGAAACAAGTCTCTCAGATTTATGCCGAAGACACCCGGACCAGTTCAGTAATACTCCGCCACTTCGGCATCACCACGCCATGTGCGAGTCATCACAAGTTTAACGAGCACGCCACCGCGTCACCAATAATAGACCGCATCGAGAGCGGCGAAGACATTGCGCTGATTTCCGATGCAGGGACACCGGGAATCAGCGACCCCGGTTTCATGCTGAGTCGCGAGTGCCGCCGCCGAGACATCCCCGTCGAGACGCTGCCCGGAGCCACGGCATTTGTCCCGGCGCTTGTCAACTCCGGGCTGCCCACCGACCGTTTCTGTTTCGAAGGCTTTCTCCCGGTAAAAAAAGGCCGCATGACGCGTCTTGAAAAAATCGCTCAAAACGATTGCACCACCATCATCTACGAATCCCCCACACGGCTCCTGAAAACATTGTCGCAACTGGGTGAGACATGCGGTCTTGACCGCCCGGCATCCGTGTCACGGGAAATATCCAAAATGCATGACACGACATGCAGGGGAACCATCGGCGAGTTAATAAAATTTTTTACCGAGAACAATCCCAAGGGAGAAATCGTTGTTATTATCGGAGGGAAAGATGACGACCGTGAAAAGGTTCATCGAAACAAATATCGCTCCGAAGACTAAACACGTTTATAACTATTTTAGAATCAACATCAAAAAGAAATCACGATGAAAAAATTATCAGTATTTGCTGCTGCGGCACTGGTAGTGCTCACGGCATGTAACGGAGACAAACTCCGCAACGCAGAAGCTGAAAACGAGCAACTCAAGGGCGACCTCCGTGAAACTCTTGCGACACAGGACAGCCTCCTTGTTCTTGTCAACGACATCTCAGAGGGAATGAGCCAGATTAAAGACCTCGAAAAAATAATCGCCACCCCCGGCGGCCTCGGAGCCGAATCGGCTTCCCGCAAGGAACAAATCAAAAACGACATGATTGTCATCCAACAAGCCCTTCAGGAACGCCGCCAGCGCCTTGAAGAACTTGAGAAAAAACTTCAAAACACCTCGGGTGAAAATTCCACACTGAAAAAGACAATTCAGACTCTCAAAACCCAGATAGCCGAACAGCAGACCGAAATCGCCACGCTGACCAACCAGCTTGCATCGGCCAATATCCGCATCAAGGAACTCGACAGCACAATTGCCGGACTTAACACCACAGTGGATTCGCTCAACACAAGCGTGTCAGCCGCTGACGCAGAACGCGCCCGCGCCGAGGCCGAGGCACTTGCCGCTGAAAAAGAGCTGAACGAATGCTTCTACGCCATCGGCACCAACAAAGAATTAAAAGCAAAGAAGATTCTCGAAAAGAAATTCCTCGGCAAGACAAAAGTCATGAAGGGAGACTTTGACGAATCATATTTCACCGCAGGTGACAAGCGTTCTCTCACCGTCATCCCCACCCACAGCAAAAAAGCCAAAATCATGACCGGCCAGCCTAAAGACTCTTACCAGATTGTTGACCAAGGCGACCAAAAGGTCATCAATATCACCAACCCTGCCAAATTCTGGCAACTCTCCAACTTCTTGGTAATCCAAGTCGACTAAAGACTAAAGACATAGACATAGTTTAAAACACTGGGATGGAAGAGGCAGACGAGCATCTGCTTCTTCCATCTTAATTTATGCAATCACGTCCATATCGCGTCCATACATCGTCAACTTTCGATTTTCAGTCGATTTATATTTTATAATTTAAATTAAATTTCCTACCTTTGCAACCACAAAAACTCAGCAGCACAAATAATGGTCTCCAAAACCCGCGAAAAGTTACTCGACGTTGCTCGTCAACTCTTTGCCCACAAGGGTGTTGAGAACACCACTATAAGTGACATCGCCACAGCGTCGGACAAAGGACGGCGTACCATCTACACCTATTTCCGCAACAAACGTGAAATCTACAACGCCGTTATCGAGCGAGAGAGCGAGATTCTGGTGGCAAAGGTGAAAGATATTGCCAACTCGTCACTTGAGCCGGTTGAGAAACTGAGACAGTATCTCAATGCCCGTTTCGACATCGTTGAAGACGCTGTCCGCAACGGATTCACGACCAACTCGCTCAAAGCCATCCTGTCCCTTGACTTCAACCGGGTTGAAAAAATACGGCGACTGGCATCCAGCAAAGAAGCCGAACTATTTGCCCACGTCATAAACGAAGGAGTCAATAAGGGGGTTTTCGATGCCGCACAAGCCCAATGTGTGCTGACAGCTGACAGTGTGATGTTTCAAGGAGTAGATTACTCATTTCTGCGAAACAACTTTGAAGAACTGAACCTGACCAAGGAGAAGATGAGAAATGACATTATCAACTTTTTTGTCAACGCCGTGGTCAAAAAACAAACAATATTTCAACTGAAATAATTGAACATGAAATTACTTGAAGGAAAGACCGCGCTCATCACAGGTGCTGCGCGTGGAATAGGTAAGGCTATCGCCATCAAATTTGCTCAAGAAGGAGCCAACATCGCTTTTACCGATCTCAACCGCGACGAGAACATGGAAGCGACTGAAAAAGAAATCGCCGACCTCGGCGTCAAGGCCAAGGGTTACGCCTCCAACGCTGCCGACTTCGCTCAGACCGAGGAAGTTGTAGCTGCTGTAAAAGAAGACTTTGGAAGCATCGATATTCTCGTCAACAACGCAGGCATCACCAAGGACGGCCTTATGATGCGCATGACCGAGGCTCAATGGGATGCCGTCATCGCCGTAAACCTCAAGAGCGCGTTCAACTTTATTCACGCCGTCCTCCCCATCATGATGCGTCAGCGTAGCGGCTCAATCATCAACATGGCATCGGTAGTGGGCGTTCATGGCAATGCCGGTCAGTCCAACTATGCCGCTTCAAAAGCCGGACTTATCGCCCTTGCCAAGAGCATCGCTCAGGAAGTGGGTTCACGCGGCATCCGCGCCAACGCTATCGCTCCCGGATTCATCGAAACTGCCATGACAGCAGCCCTTCCCGAAGATGTGCGCAAGGAATGGGCCAACAAGATACCCCTCCGTCGCGCAGGACAGGTTGCCGACATCGCCAATGTCGCCACTTTCCTCGCATCTGACCTTTCTTCTTATGTATCAGGACAGGTCATCCAAGTCGACGGTGGCATGAACATGTAATAACAAGTAAACATTTCCAACTCCCTATTTTTATATTCCCCAACCGGCCGGCGTCACTGTGAAGCGATGCCGGCCTATTTTTTCAGTCATGGCACATCAGCGCCCATAAGTTGGGTCAGTAGAAAAACCGTGGGG
>DLAR01000096.1:0-8423 GCA_002494015.1 Porphyromonadaceae bacterium UBA7042
GTCTACCATTCCACCATTCGAGCAGCATGATAGTGTTTGCGTGCAAAAGCGATGCAAAGGTACGATGTTCTGCTGAATTGTGCAAATATTGCAGTGTTATTTTTTATCGTTGACAAAATAACTTCTGCACCGTGACATGTGTTAATCTATAAATTATTACCTTTGCATTAACAAAAACTGTCTATTATATGGAACCCATTGACATTGACCGCGTGGTCCTCCTCTCCCACGATGAATTTCAGCTCAGAATCAAGAAAATACGCTCTGCAATGGCGACAGCCGGAATAAAGGCCGTGTTGCTGAGCGACAACGCTAATATATATTATGTGACCGGTCGCGTGTTTGACGGGTTGGTTTATATTCCGGCTTCGGGAGAAACAATATTTTTCGTTCGTCGCCCGGTCGTCCTGAAAGGCGACGGGGTCGTCTTCATCCGCAAGCCTGAAGATATGGCCCAGACCATCGGATTGAACGTCCCCGAGAATATAGGGATGGAGCTGGATCTGACCGACTACTCCAAAATCATGCGCCTGAAGGCAATCTTCCCTGAGTCAGAGCTGAAGAATGCGTCACCGGTCATGCGCATGAGCCGTGCGGTAAAAACCGATACGGAAATGGACTTCCTGCGCCGGTCCGGGACCAGACATGTTCATGTCTACGCCCAGATTCCGCGTCTCTACCGCCCGGGGATGACCGATTTAGAATTTCAGGTTGAAATTGAACGGGTCAGCCGCCTCGAAGGCTGTCTCGGACAGTTCCGCATCAGCGGTGACTCGATGGAATTATACATGGGAAACCTGCTTGCAGGCGACAATGCCGATGCTCCCTCCCCCTACGATTTCGCTATGGGTGGCGCAGGACTGGATCCTTCACTGCCGGTTGGCGCCAACGGTACCGAAATCAAGCCGCGCAACACCGTCATGGTGGACATGAACGGCAATTTTACCGGATATATGACCGATATGACACGCGTGTTTGCACTCGAAGGGATTGACCACCCCGCGCAGAAAGCCCACGACTGCTCGTTGCGCATACATCGCGAACTGATTGAGATGATGCGTCCCGGCACAGCAGCCAAAACTCTATATGAGCACGCGATAAATATCGTAAAGGAAGAAGGATTGCATGAATACTTCATGGGACACCGCCAGCATGCCGGGTTTATCGGCCACGGAGTCGGCATCGAGATTAACGAGCTGCCTGTAATCGCACCCCGCAGCCGCGACATTATCGCCGAAGGAAATGTCATAGCGCTTGAGCCAAAATTCGTCATTCCCCACGTCGGTGCTGTCGGCATCGAGAACACCTATATTGTCCACAACGATTCGGTCGAGTGCATCACCCCCGCGCCCGAGCAGATAATCGGACTTGATTTCTAAGAGGCAGTTTATGCATCCTATCGCAAAAAAAATCGACACTAAAATATTCCATATTGTCGGCGAGACCGCCGATGCGCTGCAATGCGCCTGCTATACGGTGGGCGGATATGTGCGCGACCTGTTTCTAAACCGCCATTCCAAGGACATCGACTTTGTGACCGTCGGGAGCGGCATCGAGCTTGCCGAGGCTGTCGCCAAGTCGCTCGGACGCGGTACCAAGCTCAATGTGTTCCGCAACTTCGGCACCGCCCAAGTAAAACGCCGCGACGTGGAACTCGAATTTGTCGGAGCACGCAAAGAGTCATACCGTGCTGACTCGCGCAAACCCATCGTAGAAAACGGGACTCTTGAAGAAGACCTGTCACGCCGCGATTTTACAATCAATGCCATGGCATTACAGGTCAACTCATCATCTTTCGGGACGCTCATCGACCTCTTTGACGGACTGGAGGACCTGAACCGGCAGATTATCCGCACCCCGCTCGACCCCGATGTCACCTTCAGCGACGACCCGCTGAGGATGATGCGTGCAATACGTTTTGCCACCCAGCTTGAATTCGAGATATTTCCCGAAACATTTGCAGCGATAACCCGCAATGCCGAGCGCATAAAAATCATCTCGCGCGAGCGGGTGATGGACGAGCTGATGAAAATAATGGCATCGCACCGTCCGTCAATCGGATGGACTCTGCTGGCCCAATGCGGATTGCTGAAACTGATTTTTCCCGAGCTCGACGCTATGCGCGGCATCGAGGTTGTCAACGGTCGCGGCCACAAGGACAATTTCGCCCATACCCTCGAAGTACTGGACAAGGTTGCAGCCAACAGCGACAGTGTGTGGCTCCGATGGGCCGCGCTGATGCACGACATCGCCAAGCCGGTGACAAAACGGTGGGACGAGAAAATCGGGTGGACATTCCACAACCACAACTTTATCGGCAGCCGCATGGTCCCACGCATTTTCCGCGACATGAAACTGCCGCTTAACGAGAAAATGAAATATGTGGCCAAACTCGTCGAACTGCACATGCGCCCCATTGCCCTTGTCGAGGAGGGAGTGACCGACTCGGCAGTGAGGAGGCTCATCAATGATGCCGGTGAAGACCTTGAAGACCTCATGACGCTCTGCGAGGCCGACATCACCTCCAAAAATCAAGAGAAAGTGAGGCGTTTTCTCGACAATTTCGCCCTTGTGCGAAAAAAAATCATCGACCTGAACGAGCGCGACGAAATAAGGAATTTCCAGCCGCCGGTCGATGGCAATGAAATAATGAAAACTTTCGGGCTTACCGGCTCCCCTGTTATCGGCGAAATCAAGCAGGCCATAAAAGACGCCATTCTCGACGGAGTGATACGCAACGACTATGCCGAGGCCCGCGAGATGATGTTGCAGCTCGGCGCTGAGAAAGGATTGTCTCCAGTAACTAACATCTGACCTCCACGACCTATGTATTACATATCAAAACGTATAGAAATTTCAGGTTCACACAGCCTCTCACTCTCCTATCCGAGCAAGTGCACCTCTCTCCACGGCCACAACTGGATAATAACCATCCACTGCAAGGCCCGGGAACTTAACGCCGACGGGATGGTAGAAGACTTTACCCACATCAAAGAACGGATTACGGGAATGCTTGACCATGCCAATTTCAACGACGTGCTGCCGTTCAACCCCACTGCCGAAAACATCGCGCGATGGATATGCGACCAGATCAGCTCTTGCTACCGGGTGGATGTTCAAGAAAGCGAGGGTAACATTGCAAGCTATGAGACCGACTGACAACCACACCTACAATGTGAACGAAATCTTCTACTCCCTGCAGGGAGAAGGATTTCACGCAGGAATGCCCGCCGTGTTTCTCAGGCTGAGCGGGTGCAATCTTCACTGCCCGTTTTGCGATACCGACCACGCGACATCAGTCCCGATGTCAATCGACGACATTGTCGCCGAAGTGTCCCGATATCCTTCCCGCCACATTATAATCACCGGCGGAGAACCCGCGTTGCAGATTGATACCGAGATGGTTGACTCGCTCCACAAGGCCGGATTTACCATCCACATCGAGACAAACGGGACAATCCCCCTGCCCGACGGCATCGACTGGATTACATGCTCGCCCAAAGACGCCGTGTGCCAAACGCCGAAATCCCGTGTAGTACTCAACCATATTGACGAAATAAAAATCGTCTACACAGGACAGGATGTCGAAACTCAGATTTCACAACTCCCCGAGGCGCGCCATTACGCGCTCCAGCCATGCTCGGGACAGAATACTGACGACGTGGTTGACTACATCCTCGCCCACCCGCGTTGGCGACTATCCTTACAGACTCATAAAATAATCAACATACCCTGATCAATATGAAACTTAGCCACTTTCTGATTGTCAGCACACTCGCCCTGACTGCCTGCAACCCATCGGGCAAAGGTGACGGTCATCTCGTCATCCTGCACACCAACGACACACATTCGGCCATCGAGCCGGACCGTCACGACAAGGGCGGCATAGTCCGTCGCAAAGCACTGGTCGACAGCGTGCGCGCCGCGCACCCCGATGTACTCCTGATTGATGCGGGCGATGCCGTTCAAGGCTCGCTTTACTACACGCTGTTTGGCGGAGAGGTGGAACGCAAGATGATGAACAATCTGGGATATGACATCCAGATATTGGGCAACCACGAGTTTGACAAAGGACTTGACGCGCTTGCCCGCGAATGGAAACAGCTCAATGCCGACCGTCTCTCAACCAATTATGACATGACCGGCACTCCTCTTGAGGGTCTTTTCGTCCCGTCGGTGGTCAAAGAGGCCGACGGAAAGAAAATAGGCTTTATCGGCATCAATCTCAACCCGGCCGGCATCATTTCGGCCGACAACTACAAAGGAGTCAAATATGAAGATGCTGTCCAAGCAGCAAATGCCGAAGCAGCACGTCTGAAAAAAGACGAAAAAGCCGACATGGTAATTGCCGTGACCCACATCGGCTACTCCAACGACAAGGATTATGACGACCTGAAACTGGCGGCCGCATCACGCGACATCGACGTTATTATCGGAGGTCATTCCCACACCGTCGTCAATTCCGCCGACACGACTACTCCGACTTGGCGCGTCCCCAATGCCGACGGCGATACCATCAGCGTGTTGCAGACCGGTTCGAGCGGCACCTATCTCGGCGAAATCGACATCGACCTCAACACCCGCAACGTGAAAGCCCGTCTCATCCCGGTCGACAAGCGTCTCGACGACCGGCTCGATTCCGAGGCCGAGGCCATCATAGCTCCTTATCGCGCCAAGGTCGACTCTATGCGCGCCATCGAAATCGGCACAACCCCCTATGAATTTGGCCGCAAAAGTCCGGAAATGCTGAACTTGCTGAGTGATTTCGTGATGATGCGCGGTGCCGAATTGTGTGGCAAGCCTGTCGATATTGCAATAATGAACAAAGGCGGCATACGCTCAGATCTCGCAGCCGGAACCATCACGCAAGGCGAGATTATCGACATTGCCCCGTTTGACAACTCAATCGTTGTGACAGAAATCAAGGGCAAGGACCTGCTCGACAACCTCGCCGTCATGGCGACTCAGGACGGCAACGGAGTGTCGGGCAATGTGCGTGTGCTGTATGATCCAGAGACAAAAAAGCTCAACAGCGCAACTATTGACGGCAAGCCGATTGACCCCGGCAAAGTATATCGTCTCGCGACCATCGACTATCTTGCCGCCGGCAATGACTACATGACCCCGCTGACACGCGGCAACATCATTGCACGCAGCAACGAGGTGTTGTATCAGATACTCATTGACTACATCTCGCAGGATCGCATCAACAATCTCCTTGCCAATCCCGACAAAACCAACCGTATGACATTCATGTAATAGTAATTTTTATGGTAAAACATATCGTAATGTTCAAACTCACCGGCGATGCCGACGTGCGCCGCCGTGTTGCCGAAGATTTCAAACGCGCCCTTCTCGACCTGCCGCAGGCAATCGACGTACTTCAGTCTATGGAAGTGGGAATCAATGAAAATCCCGCCGAGACATGGGATGTTGTGTTGACCGCAGTGGTCCCCACGATGGCCGATGTGGAAGTATATGCAAAACATCCCTCCCATGTCGCTGCCGCCGGACTGCTTGCAGGACACAAAGAAGCGCGAGCCTGCGTGGATTACGAGTTTTAACACATCTTTTTTGAAAAAACAGAAGTCTCGGAAACCGCTGATTTTGCGGTTTCCGAGACTTCGTCTTATAGAAGCACCCTCTAAGATTTTCCCTTGACAGGTTTGCGCTTATAGCGGTTGAGCGCGTCGTTGATTATCCATTGAATCTGACCATTGACCGAGCGAAATTCCTGTTCGGCCCATCGCTCAACCATTTCCATGGCTTCAGGGTCAAGCCTCAACAAAAAACCTTTACTTGGAACTTTGGCAGCCATGATTACTGATATAACGTGCCGGTGTTCAACACTGGTTGTGCAGGCTCGTCGGCACACAATACGACGAGAAGATTGCTCACCATCGCAGCCTTTCTCTCCTCGTCAAGTTCCACAATCTGCTCCTCGCTCAACTGGTCAAACGCCATCTTCACCATCGAGACTGCGCCCTCGACAATCTTTTCACGCGCGGCGATTATAGCCGATGCCTGCTGACGGCGCAGCATGACGGCGGCAATCTCGGGAGCATAGGCGAGATAGTTGAGACGGGCCTCCACGACTTCGATACCGGCCATCGCGAGACGCTCGTTGATTTTGTGTTCAAGCAGGTCGTTTATCTCGTCACCACCGCCGCGCAAAGTTATTTCTTCCGCCGAGTTATCGGTCTCGTCGTAGGCAAACTGACCGGTGACCTCGCGCAGCGCAGCGTCGCTCTGTATGCGCACAAATTCTTCAAGTGCCGATCTGCGCGATGAATGCTCGGTCGCATTTGTCCCGCTTGCCAGTACGGAGATGTCGGGGGTGTCAACGTCAAAAACAGCGCGATAGGTGTCCTTTACCTTCCACACGAGCACCATGCCGATAAGCACCGGATTGCCTATCTTGTCATTGACCTTGATAGGCTCGATGTCCATATTGCGGATGCGCAATGACATTTTTTTGCGGGACATGAACGGGTTGCACCAATAAAAACCGGTCTTATGAAACGTTCCGCGATATTCTCCAAAGAAAATCATCACTCGCGACTGGTTTGGCTGCTGGACAAAGAACCCGCCCCACAGTATGCACCACAGCAACCCGAGAATGATTGATACAGGGATAGTAATGGCCAAAACATCTAAAAACAAGATGTTTACAACCGCTATCAAGGCAGGGATCAAAACACACTGGACGGCCAGCAGGCCGAAACCGTTAGCACACATTCCTCTGAAAGGGCACTCTTTATGTTCCATATTTTATGATATTAATTTGATATTATTTTAACATCGCAAATATATCTATAATTTTCACTATTTGCAAGTAGCGACAATCATTTTTACCTATTGGATTGTTAAAGTAAATATATCTAATCCTATTACAAGATGAATCGGACGTTTCTAACTATTTTATTTTCCCTCTCGCTTGCAATCTTCTCGGCATGTAGCGACGATGACAAAGCACCGTGGCAAGAACTCCCGACCGGCCCCATCACCGGAGCCGATGCGATGCTGACGTTCAACGGCGACCGGTCCTATGGCACACTGACAGTCGATGCCCATGATGCCCAAAACGGCTCTATAACATTGAGCAATGTCATCCCCGGCTATCCCGAAGTCATCATGGATGTCGCACTGGACGAGCAACCTGACGGAAGTTTCACATTAAAAGGCACGAAAAAACTAAACACGCCACCCGCGATGCTCCCCGACTCGCGCGCTGACGCTACAGCTGCAATTTACGACCTCACAGCCGAAGGAACCGTGTCGCCCGACGGTAAAGCCGCAGTTGCCGTAACATCAGCGCTGACAACAAAAGCCGAAGGAAGACTTGCAGGCACATGGGTACCGGCGAGACTTCTGCCCCTCGCTCCCGATGCAATGTCCGAGGCGCCGGTAGTGGTCAGCATGACAGGGACGGGAAACCCTGCTGAAACCGACAAAATCAGCTCGACGTTGAGCCTCATTCTTGGCAACTTGGTCTACCAGACAATCAAGTCGGTATCATTCAATCCTGACGGCAACGTCACAGCAACATTCACCCGTGAGGCAGACCTCCTGAAAATGATGACGGAAGGCATCGACAAAACCACCGGGACATATAGCCCGGTTGCCGGGACATGGGAAACTTCAGGCAAAAACCTGATATTTTGGTATTGCGCCGGAGACATGCTCATGCTTACGCCCTACGTCCCCAACATTCTTGACCAAATCATGATTGATAATGGCCAGAACCCCAATGAAAATGACGGAGCGATGGCCGAAATAGAAAAAATATTTATCGGAAAACTAACCGCAGCCGGAGTTGACACAAATGCCCTGATAACCCTTTTTGCAAAAATAAACAAAACCGGGTTTCCGATTGTGGTAGCGGAAAATCCGAGCGGCATAAGCCTCATGTTGACAAAAGATATGCTTGACCCGATTGTCAACCCCCTCCTACCCGCCCTTACGGCCCTTGATGCCAAACTCGATGCAATGATTGCCGCCAATCCCGATGACAAAACACTCGCGATGATAACCCAAGAACTGTTTCCTCAATTAAACATCGCGCATCTTTCTGACTTAGCCGGATTATGGAACAACGCAGATGACATAACTATAACATTAAATCTTATCGCATCCTCGCCAAAACAGATATAATCGGCTTTCGCCCCCCTCTCCCACCCTTTCGGCCGCACTGCACCCACAAAGCAATGCGGCCGTTTTTATCATCACAGACACCACACATCAATTCCGCCACAAAATCAGCCAAAAATCTTCACAAACAAACCCTCTGAAAAACAACAAGTTAACACATAAATTAAAAAAATAACGCAAAAAAGTTTCCAAAATATTTGGAACATTCAAAAAAAGTGCCTAACTTTGCATCGCTTTTAAGGAAAAGCCGATTCGCTAGCTCAGCTGGTAGA
>DLAR01000096.1:8747-8902 GCA_002494015.1 Porphyromonadaceae bacterium UBA7042
GTTCGAGCCCCAGGCGGATCACACAAGGGTCACAATTTTGTGGCCCTTTTTTCGTGCCCGTAAGTGACTGATGTGCAAGTGTTAGCAATTTTATAAAATCTTGATTTAGAAAGATTTAGCACAAACAGCATTTCCTGCCGATAGCCAAAGTTAGC
>DLAR01000064.1 GCA_002494015.1 Porphyromonadaceae bacterium UBA7042
ATGCTTTTGTCACACCCGTTTTCACGGTCGCCTTTCGCAATGAATCTCGGTCACATAGCTACAGCTATGCTTCCTCGATTCATGACGAAATCCGATGCGTGAAAACGGGCTTTGGATTTAATATTTGTTATGAAACGCCCTCTAATGGTTTGTAGAGACCGGGGGTGTCGAGCCGCTGCGATGGCTTTTTGACACTCTTGCTTCTTTTTGGCTGATAACAAATAAAAAACAACCTATTCCCTCTCCATCATCGCGCCACACCGCGAGCGCGGTGCGCAAAAATCAGAGTGCCGAAATATCCTCACGGAATTTCGGCACTCCTGCGATAATATATACCATGTATATCAAGGACTGCGTTACTTGTCAAGTAGCGAGGTATAATAGTCACGGACATCATTCCACCGGTAGAAGGGGAAGTTGTCGGTCTTGACGGGGATGGAGATTTCGCGCTCGTTAAGCATGAATTTTACAATAACATCGTCGGCCTTGTTGCGGAAGAAGACAATCTGCACGTTTCCGGCCATCGGGGCGATGCGGAAGTCGGAAAACGCCTTGTAGAACTCGTCGGGCTCCTCGACCGAGTTGTAGCAGTTATCGAGGCGCAGCATACCGGCAAGGGGGATGAGATTGCCGTCATGGCCGAAACGCAGGGTCGCACCATGCTTTCCGTTGGCGATATAATCGTCGGCGGTCTCGATGATGTTGCGCAGAAGCGGCTTGGCGTTGTCGAGCATCATGCCGTTGTTGAGGGCGTAGTTAGAGTCACACACATAAAAACGGTAGTTAAATGCCTGCCACAGGTCAAAAAGTTCCTGTTTTTCAAAAAGATCCATGAACGACAGGTCGCATTCCATGTTCTGCATGTCGACTGCAATCCAGTAGAATCCCCACATAAGATCATGGGGATGCACGTTGCGCTTGACATATTTCTCATCCTTGAACAGCGATGCCACGAGTCGGTCAGGCCGAGTGTGGGATGCCTCAAACTTGCGGTATTCCTCGCGCCACGGTCCTTGCGGCGATGTGAACTCACACGATTCGGGACTGTGGTAATTGAGGTAGTGCATATAGCGGTTGGATGCCTCGCGGGGGATGAACAGGCGTGGCTCATGCTCTTTCAATCCCTCGCAGAATGCGGCCATGCTCAACGCGCAGCGCAGCACAGTGGTCGAGCAAGCGGTCATCTCGGCATCGGGAGGGAACACTTCGGGGAAAGCGGTGTACATGCGCGAGGCGATGCCGCGGTGCTGGCGGGCTCCGAGCGGCGAAAGATCACCCCCGCGCCCTTCGGCCTCGACCCATACCTGCTCAAGGCGGGCGAGAACGTCGGTTCCGAGCGGGGTGAGCGCTCCAGCCTTGTCGGCATCACGCATCAGGTCGATGACTCGCTTATAGTCAACATCAGAAATCAGATAACGCGATCCGTGACGTCCGTAATGGCTTATGTAAAACGGCTTGTAACCCTTGGGGGCCGGTGTGTTCTGACTCTCGGAAACGGGATAGGCATAATAAACGCCTCCGGCTTTCTCGATGGTCTCAAAGACTTCCTCGCGGGTTGTCTGCGCCGGTGCGGCCAGTACAGCCGCACCGAGCATGAATATTGAAAAGAGTTTCTTCATATAGATTAATTTTATAGGGTGAGAAAGTGAAGTCTTCACTCAGGCGGAGCCTGAATTTCACCCTTCACCTTTCACTTTTATTTCACTTTATTATTTTACCGCTGATGTCGAGGTGTAACCTTTGTTCTGTTTCAGCGTGGGGTTGTTCATAAGTTCGCTTTCGGGGATGGGGAAAATGTTGAAATGTGAGTCCACGTCGGTGCCCAGTCGTTCCTCTCCTTTCCAGTCCCAGTTTTTGCCCGAAGTGAACTTGCCGAAACGCACGAGGTCGGTGCGGCGCACACACTCCGAGGCAAGCTCGCGCTGACGCTCGGCAAGGATGAAGTCGAGGGTGAGCTGCGAGTCGGAAATCTTGCCCGAAACGGTCGATTTGACTCCGGCAACGGCATAATTGTCGCTCATGTAGGCACGGCAGCGCACCTCGTTGACATAGTTGAGAGCATCAGTGCGCGACCCTGCCGCGCCGCGAAGGATAGCCTCGGCAGCCATCAGGTAGGCATCGGCTGTGCGGAACAGCGGGAAATCAATCGAGACGTAAGTGTCGCCTGAGGGACAGATTTGGTCATCACGGGTGACATTGCGCCACTTGATATAGCCGTATCCGTAGGAGAAAGTCGATGTCATCGCCATGTTGGGATCCCAAGTATCCTTGACCTGATTGGGGAGCGCGGTCATGAACTGGGCACGCTTGTCATTCTTGTTGTTACCCCAAGTATCATTGGGGTCAAACATCACGTCGGCCGGGTCGAATGCATCGACAAGTGTCGTCTTGGAGCGCACGTTGCCCCATCCTTTGGAACCGACACCTGTGTTGTAAAGCTCATCCATCGGGCCGTTGACAAATGCCTTTACATAGAAATTGGTGCCGGCCGAGCTCTGGGCATGGATGCCGTCCTGAACGAGAGGCCAGATTATTTCGCGGCAAGTGTTGTTGTCGGCAAGGAAGATGTGGCGGTAATCCGACGTGAGAGGATAAACGTTGCTCTCGATGACCTTTTTGGAATAGGTCAACGCATCATTGTAGTGGTTTTCGCCGATCCAAGTCTCGGCATTGAGATACATGCGCGAGAGGAGGAACCAAGCGGCAACACGGTCGACATGGGCATAGGGAGCAGCTCCGGGAGCGGCGAGGAGGTCATGGCTACCCTCGGTCTCGCCCGAGACAGCCTTGATTTCACCAAGAGCATAATCGAAAATCGCCTTGCGGGTCCACTGCTCGGGAAGGTCTTTCACACCGGTGTTCTCATTGACCATAGGCACGTCGCCAAAGATGTCGCAGAGCATTGAATAGCAGTATGCACGGATAAAACGGGCCTCGGCGCGATAAGTGAGATAATCATCTTTCATCTCGTTCCACAGTCCGCGCGACTGGAGCTTTGACTCGGTACACTCGCGCAGGAACTCGTTGCAGTAGGCAATCGCCATGTAGAGTCGCTGGTAGGTCCATGTCACGACAAGCGCGTTAGAAGCATCCCAAGTGATGTTGAGGCACTTGCGCAGACCGTTAGACGAGGAGGGCATCAGGAAATTGTCGGTGGGAAGTTCCTGTATATAGAACAGCAGGCGCATATATCCCGAGTAACCCTCGTTGGCCCCTTGTAGGTCGCCGTTGCCGCCGTCACCGCCGTTCTGACCTGTCAGAATCAAGGAGCCGTAACACTTGGCAAGCACACCCATGTAACCCTCGGTGGTGGCATATACCTGATCCCCGACAAGCTGGGTGTCGTCAATCGGCATGGTGTCAAGGTCGTTGAAACATGACGACAGCAGCGCGCAGCACCCGACTGCCGCCATCAGTGAAAATAATATTTTATTGATTGTTTTTTTCATTGTTCCGTTGTTTTAGAAGTTAAGGTTAAGACCGAGGCTGAACGTGCGTGGACGCGGATACATCTTGCGGTCGATACCGTTGTAAAGCTCGGGGTCGATGCCCGAATAGTGGGTAAAGGTGTATACGTTGCTGATACCAAGCGTTACACGCAGGTTGCTTGTCTTGTTCCACAGGCGCGGGAAAGTGTAGCCGAGCGTGATGTTGTCGATGCGGAAGAACGAGCCGTCCTCAAGGAAAAGGTCGCTGTACTGCTGCTGAGTGTCAAAACCGAGTTCGGCAGTCGACTTGAGGATATTGGAGAACGAGCCTTGGTCGCTGTAGGTCGACTGGAGATATTGGTCGCCGCGCACATAGTTGTAGACATAGTTGCCGAATGCACCGTGGCCGCTGATGCCGAGGTCCCAGTTCTTATAGCTCAGACGAGTGTTGAATCCAAGCAGCGAGTGAGGCATCGCGCTCTTGTCGGTCGCATATTTGGTCTCGGTTGTGCCGACACTGCCGTCGGGCTGGATATATTTCCCTTCGAGGGGCTTGCCGTTCTCGTCATAGGCCTGCTTGGCGAGATAGAAGGTATAGGGAGTGTGGTCGACCATGAATACCTGAACAAATTTGCCTGTTCCCGAGATGTCGCCGGTGGTGACATAGTTCTGATCCGAGTCAACGACATTGAGCTTGGTAATCTTGGACTGCTGCCATGTGTAGTTGAAGCCGATTGTCCAGTTCCACTCCTTGGTGTCGACAGGCACGAAGTTGAGGGCAAGCTCGACACCCTGATTTTCCATCGAGCCGATGTTGGTGGTGATAACCGGGGCATAGTTTACACCGGCGGGGACAGCGATGGTATTGAGAAGGTCCTTGGTGAATCGCTTGTAATAGTCGACCGAACCAAAGATGCGGTTCTGGAGGAATCCGAAGTCGATTCCGGCGTTCCATGTGGTCGTGGTCTCCCACTTGATGTCGCTGTCGTAGCCGTTGGGACGGTACATCTTATACCACTCGTTGCCAAAGAGATACATCGATTCGGGATAAGAGACGCTGAATGTAGTCATCCACGGGTAGTCGTTGCCTATATCCTGCTGACCGGTAATACCGTAGCCGACACGCACCTTGAAATCTGACATCACATCCTGTTCCTTCATGAAATCCTCCTCGATGACGCGCCATGCGAGAGCTACCGACGGGAAGTAACCCCAGCGGTTGTCCTTGGAAAATCGCGACGAGGCATCGGCACGGAGAGTGGCAGTAACGAGATAGCGGTTGTCAAACGAGTAGTTGACACGGCCATAGAGAGATAGCAGATAATACTCTGATTCATAGTGGGTGGGCGACGAGAGTTCTTCGCCGTAGGTGTCGTTGAAGGTCGCATTGTACTTTTTCCAGAAATGCTGCCATCCGTAACCGCCCATGACCGAGAAGTCGTGACGGCCCCACTTGTGGCCATAGTTTCCAAAAATATCGAGGAGATAATTGCGCTTGTTCTGTTTTCCGTTGTTGACAAGACCTGTTCCGTCTTTCTGATTGCCGGTGTACATCATTCCGGCCAGTTCCGGCACTGTGCGGTCATATTTGGACTGGAGCACGTCATATCCGAGGTTGACGTTCAGCTGAAGGTCTTCAAGCCCGTGGACGCGGTAATTGATGGCCGCGCTGCCGATTGAGCGGGTAACCTTGTTGATGCGCTTGTCGAGTTCAAGTGTGGCGACAGGGTTGTCAGTCTGAATAGCCATCGGGGAATCGCCGTTTTTCCAGATGAAGTAGCCGAGACCGGGGTCGGTCGAGGCGGTTGAGCTGCCGGTCATGACGGGACGTGTGGGGTCATAACGCAGTGCGTTTCCGACAACCGAATTGTCAACCAGCGCGTTGCGCTCATATGAGAACTTGGCATTGAGATTGAGTGTCAGGTGGTCGTTGAGAAGCGACGGGGTCAGGGCGACACCGGCTGTGGCACGCTGATAATTGTTGGTCTTGATAACACCGTCCTGATTGGTATATCCGCCCGACACACGGTAAGGTGTATTGATGGCTTTGATTTTGCCGGCAACCGAGAGGTTATGCTCGGTACCGAAAGCCGAGCGATAGATTTCGTCCTGCCAGTCAGTCTCGGAGGTGCCGAATACAACATCAGAGGGAACACCGGTCACTTTGGGGACAAACTCACGGAACTCGTCGGGAGAAAGCACGTCGAGACGCTTGGCTGTGTGGCTGACTGTGAAGTTGCCCGAATAGGAAACTTTGAGCCCGTCAGTGCCGCGCTTGGTCGTGATGACAATCACACCGTTGGACGCGCGCGAACCATATATAGCGGTGGCCGATGCGTCTTTAAGCACTGTAAATGTCTCGATATCCTCGGGGTTGATACCGCCGATGAGATTGGACGCACCCTCGATAGCGGAGTTGTCGACCGGCACGCCGTCGATTACAAACAGAGGGTCGTTGGATGCCGACAGAGACGCGCCGCTGCGGATGCGCACCTGCGAGCCTGAGCCGGGCGCTCCTGACTACGAAACGACATTGACACCGGCAATCTTGCCGACGAGCGCGTCCTGAACGCTGACACGGCTGCCGCGGTTGAGGTCATCGGGCTTGATGGCCGTTACCGATCCGGTGGCATCACTTTTCTTGACACTGCCGTAACCGATGACAAGTACTTCGTCAAGAAGCTCGGCATCCTGCTTCATCACGATGCCGCTTTTAAGCTCGGGAGAATCAGCCGAAACCTCCGCTGTCAGACAGCCGACATAGCTGATGACAAGCGTGGATTTTTCAGAAGGCACCGTGATGGTGAAATTGCCGTCAAAGTCGGTGGCGGCTGCGGTCGAGGTCCCTTTTACAGTTACTGTCGCACCGATTACCGGTTCTTGCTGCTCGTCGATTACCAGACCTGTTACCTTAATCTGGGCAAACGACATCAACGCAGCCATGAGAAATGTGGCAAACCACATCTTTCTCAATCCTGAATTGCTTGGTTGTTTCATTAAAGAGTGTTATTTAAGGTTAATTTTGTTCATGGCAAAATTAGCTATAAAAAGACACCCATTATCTTCCCCGGCCGACAAAGTAAGCCGCAAAGTAAATTGTATTTTTTACAATCAATCTTTCAATTAACTGCATATCATAGTATTAAAAATCGACATAACATTTGGAATATAACATTTGATATGGGGATAAAATGTTATGTCATCAGCTCCTGAACGCGTGTTGCAAACTCCTTTTTAGGCACGATGGCGGTATTGCGGACCCTCATGCGGTAATTGTAGACCGTCTGCGGCGAGTAGTTCAGGAAAGCTGCAATCTTAGTGCTGTCAGTGATGCCGAGACGCACAAGGGCATAGATGCGCAGCTCGGGGGTCAGCAGCTCTCCGGCGGGGGGATAAATGCGTCCCTCGGGAGCAAGCAGCTTGTTGAACTCCTCGACAAAGTCGGGGAAGATGTCAAGAAATATCGCGTCAAATCGAGAAAGGAACGCTTTCATCGACGCGGCCCGCATAGGCTAGGATAGCGTGGCCTCCACCTCTTTTATCTGCCCGACCTTTATCTGCCGCGCAAGCTGCTGGCGGAACTTTTCGGTGTCATCGACATAACCGGCACACATGCTGAACAGATACCCGATATATTCCTCCTTGACATGGTTGGACTCCTCCAGCCGGTCATTGACAGTTTTCAGTTCGGCAATAAGTCCGTCGAGACGGTTTTTCATCTCCTCCAGCTCCCCGTTGCAGCGGTCAAGCCTCTCCCGCTCGGCATTTAGACGGCGGTTGCGCGATTTCAGCAGCAACAGCATAACAGCCGAAACTACGCCTAGAGCCAGCAGCGACAAAATGACCCACCTCTTGTTACGGGCGGTGCGGCGGGTCTGAAGATCAAAGGCATCGTTTATGACCGGCACCATGTCGGCAATCCGATACACGCGACTGCGGGCATTGCACGCCTTGATGTCGCTAAGCGAGCAGGTTATATAACGGTAGGCGCGCTCGCTGTCACCTTCCTCGTTGAGTATATAGGCGAGCTCCTGAAGGGCCACATATTTCTTGGTGCAGCTGCGGATATCCTGAATGGCCGACCGGGCAAGATAATTAATCGCCCTGTCTTTCTCACCGAGCATGAGATAGGTCTCCCCTATCAGATGGGCCATCGTCGCCATGCAGATTTCAGACGAATCGGGGACATTGTTGTTTACATACCCGAGATACAGGTCAAGAGCCTCCTGCGGTTTTCCAAGCAGCTTGTATCTCTCGGCAAGGTTCAGCACTTGGTTCCAAGTCTCGGGTGCCGACATGCGGCTCATCGAGTCACGGTATTCCACCAGTTTCGAGCGATAACGGCCTGCCTCGCTGCGAGGTTTCGTGGCCTCGTAGAGCGACATTAACAAAGAACAGTAACGGTTAAGGTATTCGTGACGCAACGGTCCCGCGGAAAGAAACGGCATACTGTCGAGCATCGCATGCGAGCGGTCATAATTGCCGACTCCTTTCAATGCCTCGGCCATCATCAGCTTGGCGCGCCACGGCGCGAGAGTGTCGCCATGAACTG
This sequence comes from Porphyromonadaceae bacterium UBA7042, assembly GCA_002494015.1. Lineage (GTDB taxonomy): Bacteria > Bacteroidota > Bacteroidia > Bacteroidales > Muribaculaceae > Duncaniella. The sequence goes on from DLAR01000064.1 coordinate 7,981, forward strand.
AGCGGGACAACTCTATGCACATACCGGCCACGCTCAACGCCGTGTCCATGCTGTAGTTCTTGTATTCGTCAAACAGCTCCCGGGCAATACCGAAACGGGCCGAATCATCGATTGCACAGTCAAGTTCATGACGCAGCCGGTCGATTCTCATTCGCTTGGCCCGCTCATGCAAATCTTTACGGCCGATTTCACGGTCGAGTTCGACAAGGAGCTTCAGCCCCTCGGCATCACGGGCAGAAACAGGAAAGCATCCGGCGATAAGAATAATCACAGGAAACATTACTAAGCACAGTGATGTTTTCAATGGTCTCATACGGTGATACAATCTCAACAGGTAAGTAGATAATTGTTAATAAATAACACTCACAAATGTACACATTATTTTTTAATCCCACAAAAAACACCTATATTTGCAATTAAGAGGTCGTTTAATAACAAATGTTAACCCANNGAGACAAACATCAAGCTGTTCAAGTCGTTTCAGGAAATGCAGTTGGAAGGAGTTGTCGCAACCGCTCAGGAACTTCACAACCGATTTTTCAATATCGGTGTCCATAAGGTTGTTGAGCGCATGATAATAACGACATTTCAAGAACACAATCAGGAATGCCGTGCATTGATGGGCCGTGACTTCGAGCTTGGCACCATCAAGAAATACGAGACCACTGCCCGCCTTTTCCAACAGCATCCTTCGGATCCAAAATTACCGGTACCGGTTTCTCAATCAATTCAAATTGTTCAGGATTTGTATATGTCAGTGCTTTCATCTTGAATCGCTTTATCATAATAACGGATTTTAGTGATTAATATACTCTTGAACCTGATGTTTTTGTCGGTTTTGATTGGCTATAACGCCTTTTAAGCGAGGGAAATGTTCTTGTATTCACGCAATGCATAAATCATCCTTATTGAGAGTGGCATATTGGTCAAGTGTCATTTCTCCAAGTTTTTCAAGAGGAATTTGAATTCAAAATTACTGAGAAAATTTGAGATAACGGCGAAATTAACCTAAAATCACGGTCTCAAGCCACGGAAAAATTACTGATTCTGCACTTGCCGGCTGACTCAGCGGCCCTTAGAGGACGTTTCATAACAAATGTTAATCCAAAGTGGCAGCATCTTTCTGTTAACTCGTTATTACACCGAGGGAGCATAGCTGTGGCTATGTCCTTCTTCGCATGTCAAAAATCATTCTCCGGAACACTCACTTGAATACTTTAAATAATTTCGGATACTCACTTATGAAAACTGTATTTATTACCGGCGGAGCCACCGGAATCGGGGCAGCAACAGTCAGAAAATTTGTCAACGAAGGGTGGAACACCGCCTTTATGGATATAAATGTGAAAGCGGCTCAAGAGCTAATAGAAAGCATCAATCAGCCACAGCTGACTTTTTTTATCGAGGGTAACACATGCAACCGGGCCGACATTCACCGGGCCGTGGAGGAAACAGTAGCCAGATTCGGCCATATCAACAGCGTGGTGGCCAACGCCGGCATTCATCGCAGCAATACCCTGCTCGACATCTCTGACGAGGAACTTGGCCTCGTGATTCAGACCAATATCTACGGGACGGTCAACACTCTGCGCGAGGCTGTGCCCCACATTATAGCCGCCGGTGGCGGCTCGGTGGTAATCAATGCCTCTGACCAGTGGTTTGTCGGTAAACCCCACAGTTTTGCCTACGGACTGAGCAAAGGCGCAATCGGACAGATTACCCGCAGCCTCGCAATCGACCTCGGCCCGCATGGAATAAGGGTCAACGCAGTGTGTCCCGGGACGATACACACCCCGCTCGTCGACAACCTGTTTGAGAAAATTTCCAAAAAAGAAAATCGCCCGGTCGAGGAATACTGGCGCGAGGAAAACGCTTTGTATGCCTGCGGGCGTGTCGGCACCCCCGAAGAAGTTGCCGAAATGATTTATTTCCTTGCCTGTGACAAGTCAAGTTTCTGCACCGGAGGCCACTATCTCATCGACGGCGGCCTCGTGGCAAAATAATGACAGCCGGCTAAAGAGCATTATAAGAGGATGAGAATGTGTCGCCGGCGGTTATATCGCCGGTCGACAGACCCTTGCGCAGCCATCGCGACCGCTGGGCCGAGGTGCCGTGATTGAAAGAATCAGGGACGGTGTAACCCTGTGCCTGTTTCTGAAGATAATCGTCGCCAATCTTGTTGGCGGCGTTAAGAGCCTCCTCTATGTCGCCGTCTTCGAGCGAATTAAACATTTTGTTGTCATGATGGGCCCAGACTCCGGCAAGGAAGTCGGCCTGAAGTTCAAGGCGCACACTGATTTTGTTGGCCTCGGTCTTAGATGTCCGGCCCATAGCCTGATGTGCATCGTCGAGTATACCGAGCAGATATTGCACATGATGCCCCACCTCGTGGGCGATGACATAGGCGTAGGCGAAATCACCGTCGGCACCGAGATTGCGCTTCATGTCGCGGAAAAACGACAGGTCGATATAGACACTTTGGTCGGCCGAGCAGTAAAACGGGCCGGTTGAAGCCGTGGCGCCGCCACAACCGCTCTGCACCGACCCTGAAAAAAGGACGAGCTTGGGCGGCTCATATTCGCGCCCCATCTGTGAGAACAGCTGTGTCCACACATCTTCGGTTCCAGCGAGAATCTGACGGGAAAAACGCGCAAGTTCCTCCTCCTCGGCCGTCGGGGTATAAGATTGTTCGGTCTGACTGCCGCCAAGTAGAGTGCCACTGTTGGACATGAGGACATCGAGAGGGTTTCCGCCCGAAATCCATGCAATAATGGCAGCAATAATCACCGCGCCGATGCCCGCACCGGCAATTTTGCGACCGCCGCCACCACGGCGGTCGTCAACGTTGGAACTTTCGCGTCGTCCGTTCAGTCTCATGAGCCTGTCTGTTACAAGTTAATATGTTTGACCTTTACCGGTTCGTTAAGGAAAATTCGGGCAAGGTCGTTGAACTTGTCGGGGTTCTCAGTGGTCAGGTAGGTGCATGACGCGCCGGTCGTGCATTTTGCCGCCATTTCGGGATGGCGTTCAAGATAATCTTTCAGGCTTGCGGCCACGATGTCGCCTTGGGTGACAATCTTGGCTCTGTCGGCCACCTGCTGCTTGATTTTGGGGAGGAGCAGCGGGTAATGGGTGCAAGCGAGTACGACTGTATCGATGTCTGATGCCTGATTGAAAAGAGCCTCTACATATTTAGTAACAAAATAATCGGCTCCGGGTTGGTCATATTCCTTATTTTCTACCAGCGGGACCCACATCGGGCACGGCTCGGAAACAGTTCGGAACGAGGGGAAGAACTTGGCAATCTCAATGTCATAGCTTCCGCTTGACACGGTTCCGGGAGTGCCGAGGATACCGATTGTGCCGGCTGCCGACTCTCGGCCTATAGCCTCGACCGTAGGGCGGATTACGCCGAGAACGCGGCGGTCGGGGTCAAGACCGGGGAGGTCGTTCATCTGGATGGAACGCAGAGCTTTGGCCGACGCGGTGTTGCAAGCCAGTATCACGAGATGGCAGCCACGCTCAAAAAGTGACTTTACAGCCTCAAGCGTGAACTTGTAGACTACGTCAAAGGAGCGTGTCCCGTAAGGGGCGCGGGCGTTGTCGCCAAGATAGAGATAGTCATATTGCGGCATTGCCTTGCGGATTTCGCGAAGTATGGTCAAGCCGCCATAACCTGAATCAAAAACACCGATAGGGCCGGGAGCTGATGGATAGTTCATATTTTTATCGGGTGAAATATTGAAATATCTGTTTATGTAAAGAAATTGGCAATTGTCAATTATCAATTGTCAATTGCCAATTTCCTTTATTGTGTTAAAACTTTATGGAAGAACCACTGTCAGGAGGTAGTCGTAGACAGGACTCACGATACCGACGAGAATGATGCCGGCAACACAGATCCACAGGCCGAGACGCTCGCTGCAAGCGGAGCGGAAGGTGGGGAGCGGAGTGTCGGTTTCGTTGATGAACATTGCCTTTACAACCAAGAGGTAATAGTAGAGAGAGATGATTGTGTTAAGCAACGCGATGAAAATCAACACATACATTTCAGGGGTTCCCTGCTGCGCAGCCGATGTAAAGATGAAGAACTTGCTGAAGAATCCTGCAAAGGGAGGAATACCGGCAAGCGAGAACATCGCGAGCATCATCGTGAACGCAAGGCGGGGATTGGTCTTGTAAAGGCCGTTATAGTCGGTCATGTCAATCTTGCCGGTGGCATTCTCGATTGAGCCGATGACTCCGAAGGCGGCAAGGTTGGAGAAGATGTAGACGAGAACGTAGTACATCAACGCCGAGATGCCCATGTAGTCAAAGGCTATCACGCCGAGCATGATATAACCGGCCTGAGATATAGACGAGAACGCGAGGAAACGCTTCATGTTGCGCTGACGCATCGCAAAGAGGTTGCCGATTGTAATGGTAAGGATGATGATGGCATAAAGCATCCATTCCCAAGCCTGCTCATAGACTGTGCCGAATACCTGAGTCAGCACCACGAGGAAGGCAAACGCTGCCGAGCCCTTGGAGATGACCGAAAGGTAGGAAGTGACCGAGGTTGGCGCGCCCTGATAAACGTCGGCTGTCCACAAGTGGAACGGGACAAGCGAGAGCTTGAAACCGAAACCGGCAATCACGAAAGCGAGGGCGACGATGAGCATGACGCTCATTGCCGAGCCGCCAAAGAGCGACATGGCAATACCGTCGTAGTAAAGAGTGCCTGCGATACCGTAGACAAACGACAGACCCATCAGAAGGATGGCCGACGAGAAGACGGCGGTGAGGATGTACTTGATAGCGGCCTCATGGCTTTCATAACGGTTCTTGTCAAATGCCACCATCGCGGCGAGAGGCAGCGAGGCGGTTTCGAGACCGATGATGAAGATGAGGAAATGACCGCTCGAAATCATGAAGTACATGCCGAGCAGGGTCAGGAGAATCAATTCATAGAACTCGCCGCGACGCACAGCGGTAAACTCGCTGTTGGCCCACTTGATTGACTGGATAAGTACAATCAGAACGCCCACGTTGAGGATGTTCTTGATTGCGACGATAGCGGGAGACGTGGCATACATTCCGGCAAAAGCCACTGCGCCATCCTTTACCGAGGGGCAAAGAAGGCCGAAAGCGGTCAGGAGCGCAAAAAGCACGCATGTGACAACAGGAAGTGCTCCTTGGGCTTTCTTGCTGAAAAATGTATCATAGAGGAAGACTAATAGGAATACGATTAACAATCCTATTTCTTGCTTCATTGCTAAAAACTGTGAGTAATCCATTGCTATTAATCTGTGATTAGTTCATTCCGAGAACGGTGAAGATCTGAGGACTGAAAGTGAACTTGATGAGATCGGCAAAGAAGTTGGGGAAACAGCCGATAGCTGCGACGCAAACAATGAGCGAGGCAGTAGCGAAACGTTCCCACCATGTAGCATCGGTCAACGACAGGTGGTGCTCATCCTGAACTGGCCCGTAAAGGAGCTTGCCGACAACGCGGAGGATGTAGACGGCGGTTGTCACGATAGAGCTGCATGCCACGATGGTGAACACACGGTGGAACATGTCAGAGTGCTGGAACGAGCCGACGAAAATTGTCATCTCGGCAACGAAACCGCTGAGGCCGGGGAGACCGAGCGATGCCATACCGGCGATAACGTAGCAGACCGACAGGTAAGGCATGATGCGCATCAAACCGCCCATCTCGCGGATGTCGCGGGTGTGGGTGCGACCGTAAATCATACCGATGAGGGCGAAGAAAAGGGCAGTCATGAGACCGTGGGAGAGCATCTGCATGATGGCACCTGTCATCGCGGTGGTGTTAAGCATCAGGATGGCGAAAAGAACGAGACCGCAGTGTGACACCGACGAGTAGGCGTTGATGTACTTGAGGTCGTTCTGGACACACGCGCTGAACGCACCGTAGACAACCGAGATGCCCGTGAGGATAAGGAATATCCATGCAAGCTCGTTGGCCGCCTGAGGCATCAGGTAGATAGCCACGCGAAAACAGCCGTAACCGCCGAGTTTCATGAGCACGCCGGCGTGGAGCATCGAGACAGCCGTGGGAGCCGACGCGTGACCGTCGGGACTCCATGTGTGGAACGGGAACATCGCGCCGAGCACACCGAAACCGACAAATGTCATGGGGAACAGGAAACGCTGCCAGCCGGGAGCGATTGCATCATTGGCGGCAATCTCAAGAATGTTCCAAGTCAGAGGGGCGCCCTCGGGGGCCGAGTGATAGTAGATGCCGATGAGTCCGAGCATCAGGAATGCCGAGCCGCCCATGAGCATCAGGGTAAGTTTCATTGCCGAATAGTTCTTGTTGCCGCTGCCCCACACGCCGATGAGAAGGTACATGGGGATAAGGGCGACCTCATAGAACATGAACATGGTGAAAAGGTCAATCGAGATGAAGAAACCGTAGACACCGGTCGACAGAAGGATGAGCCAAAGGAAGAATTCCTTGGGCTGGGGAATCTGCCAAGATGCGAAACTGCCGGTGAAAAGAATAATCGACGACAGAAGTAGCATGGCAATTGAGATGCCGTCGACACCGACAGCGAGATTGATATTCAAGGGGGCGAACCATGTCCAAGAATCAACATAGAGCATGGGGGCATCAGCACCGGCCGACCGCTGGCACAGATAATCGACAAGCAACCACACCGACAGGGCGATAAGCGCGGTGGAGCCGGTCACGGCTACGGCGCGTATCTGCTTGATGTCCCGGCAGAGGGCAAGCCCGAGGAGCATTACCAAGGGGATTACCACAAAGTAGATTAATATATTGGAAAACATATCGTTACTATATTTACAGTATTATCACTAACTTCATCAGAGGACACAAACGGCGGTGACAGCTCCGAGGATAAGGGCACCGATGAGGTACCACCATATATACATCTGCACCTTGCCGCTCTGGAAACCTTTGATGGCCGACGACGCCTGATTGGTCACATAGGCGAGACCGTTCATGGTTCCGTCGATGACATGACGGTCAAACCATGCGATGGGTTTGCAGATTCCGTCAAAGATGATGCGGCGGGTGATAAAGAGATAAATCTCGTCCCAGTAGAAACGGCGGTGGGCAGCCTCCCAAAGCCAGCGGCAGGAATCGGCCATAGCTTTCGGGTTGTCGTTCTTGCGGATATAGAGGTGACGAGCAAGAAGGATGGCGATAACTGCGACAGCAATGCTGATGCCGGCATATAGCCAGTTGATGTGGATGGTATATTCATGTCCCTCCCATGTCACGAATTTCCCGAAGGGGATAAAGCCGTCAACAATCGAGATGAGGGCGAGAATGATAAGGGGCAATGTCATTGTCCACGGTGCGTCGTGAGGGAGTGAGGCATGTCCGTGACCGTGGGCATTTTCCTTGGCACGTTCCTCATAATCGGGATCGTCCCACCAGAAGATAAGGTAGTAGAGACGGAACATGTAGAACGCGGTCATACCGGCGACCATCGTCATCCACACACCCCAGAAGATGTGGTTCTCGTAACACGCGCTCAGGATTTCATCCTTGGAGAAGAATCCCGAGAAGGGGGGGATACCCGAGATGGCGAGACAGCCGATGAGGAATGTGATGTGGGTGACAGGCATGTACTTGCGCAGACCGCCCATCGCTGTGTAATTGTTGGAGTGAACGGCATGAATCAGGGCACCTGCACCGAGGAACAGGAGGGCCTTGAACATCGCGTGGGTAAAGAGGTGGAACATGGAGGCCATGTAACCGAGGCCCTCGTGGATTTCGGGACGGGCAACACCGAGGCCCACCATCATGAATGCAATCTGAGAGATTGTCGAGAAGGCAAGCACACGCTTGATGTCAATCTGAGTGCAGGCAACGACAGCGGCATAAAATGCGGTGACTGCTCCGACAACGGTGACAAACATCAACGAGGCTTCCTCAAGCAGATAGAGAGGGAACAGACGTGCTACGAGGTAGACACCGGCGACCACCATCGTGGCTGCGTGGATGAGGGCCGAAACGGGAGTTGGGCCTTCCATCGCGTCAGGGAGCCAGATGTGGAGCGGCATCATAGCCGATTTACCCATACCGCCGGTGAAGATAAGGACGAGGGCCCAAGTCAACGCCGAGGCACCCATGAAGGTGGCGCCGCCGAAGCTGGAGAACACCGCCTGAGGATTGCTGCACAAGGTCTTGAAGTCAAAGGTCCCGGTATAGTAGGAGAGAACGAGGATACCGATGAGGAAACCGAGGTCGGCAAAACGGGTGACAATGAACGCCTTCTTGGACGCGGCCACAGCCGAAGGAAGGGTATAATAGAAACCGATGAGGAGGAACGACGAGGCTCCCACGAGCTCCCAGAAGATGTACATCTGGAAAATGTTGGTAGCGACAACGAGTCCGAGCATCGAAAAGCTGAACAGCGACAGGAAAGCGTAGTAACGCTGGAATCCGCGCTCGCCGTGCATGTAGCCGAGCGAATAGAGGTGAACCATGAACGAAATCGTCGGAATGACGATGAGCATCATGGCCGAGATGGGATCAAGCAGGAAACCGAGCTTGATGACGAGCTTGTCGGTAAACTGAAGCCATGTCTGGTTAAAAGCGACAAACTGCAGGCGGTCAGTGCCGTCGACAAAAAGCGGGTTGCCCGAGAAGAAGTAGGTGAACGCCGTGTAATAGGACAAAACCAACACGGTTCCCATGCCGAGCGTTCCGAGGACACCGGCGAGTTTTGGGCTCATCTTGACGCCACCGAGTCCCAACAGAAGGAACATAAAGAGGGGGATGGCGAGAATAAGAATAGGTATTGTAATATCCATAGCGTTTTAAAATTTCATTTGGGTGATGTCATGAACGTCAATGTTCTTGGCCACGCGGTAAAGGTTGATGATGATTGCGATTGCAAGGGCGGTCTCGGCAGCGGCGATACCGATAGCAAAGAGGGTGAACATCATGCCTTCCATCGATCCGGGGAAAAGATAACGGTTGAAGACGACAAAGTTAATATCGACAGCGTTGAGCATGAGCTCAATCGAGATGAGCATAGCAATCATGTTGCGGCGCGTTAGAAAACCATAGACACCGCAGCAGAACATCACCAGCGAAGGAATGAGATAGTAGACAGGTGTAAATTCCATGATTTAACGTTTACGGGCGACAACAATGCCACCGATTATACAAGCGAGTAACAACACACTGATAGCCTCAAACGGCAGAAGATACTGACCGTAACCGGTGCCGAGCATAGCGGTGCCGATCTGATGCATCGTGGGGTTCTGCATCGAGGGAAGGGCTGTGAAAAGGTCGGCACAACGCGAGCACAAGGCCCAAGCAGCGACACCGGCCATGGCGACAGCGCCGACGAGACCGAGGGCACGGCTGCGAGAAGCCAGTTTCTCGCTGTTGTCACCGGGCTTCGTGGTCAGCAAAATAGAGAACACGAAAAGCACAACGATGCCGCCGGCATAAACCGCAATCTGCACCGAGCCGAGAAACTCATAGTCGAGCTTGAAATAGAGGGCAGCGGTAGCAAACAGGGTAAAAAGCAGGTAGGTCGCAGCGCGCAGGATCTTGCGGGTGGTGACAGTCAGTACCGAGAAGACGATAATCGACAGGGCGATTATCAGGTAGATAATGATACTTCCTACTGATTCCATATACTGTGATAGAGTTTAATTTTATTTTTCGGGGGTAGCGGGAGCGTCGCCGGCGGCTTTCTTGGCAGCCTCGCGCTCGGCTTTCAACTTGGCGGCTTTTTCAAGAGCCGCGCGAATCTTGGCCTCCTTCTCGGGATCGCCTCCGGCAGCGGCAAGAGCCTTTGCAGCCGGGTCGGCATCAGAGGCCGGGGCTGCGGCGGGAGAAGCCTCGGCGGCAGCTTTTTTCTTGGCCTCGGCGGCAGCTTTTGCTGCTGCAATCTTGGCTTCTTTTTCGACCTGCAGCTTGGCTATCTGCTCGGGGGTGGGCTTGGGTTCCTCTTTTTCGGGGAGGTAGTTGAGCTGCTCGACGAGTTTGGAGCGGGTAAACACTGCCTGCTCGAAATTGTTGGAGAACTCAAGCGCGTCGGTAGGGCAATTAGTCGCGCAGAGCTGGCAGAAGGTGCAGCTACCGAGGTCATAGATATACTTGTCGAGTTTTTTCTTTTTCTTTCCGTCCCATGTCTCGACCATTTTGGTGTCAAGGTGTATTGTTCCGTTGGGGCAGACGCGCTCACAAGTTCCGCAGGCAATACACTTGTGGTTGCCTTCCGAGTCATATTTGAGCGTCAGTTTGGCACGGAAACGTGGTGCCACGGGGGGATTGTCGCGGTTTTCGGGATAACGCTCGGTTATTTTAGGAGTAATAAACTCTTTACCGGTCACCTGCATACCTTTGAGCAAGCTCACGATACCCGATCCGAGTGATGAAAAATAGTCTTTAACACTACCCATAGAGATCTGTTAAAAATATTGATTGGTTATAATCGTTAATTGCGTGATATGATGGTTGCTGCCTGAAACGGGATGAGCCGTTACCTGACTTGGCCTCCGAGGATGTCAAGGAGTTCTGTGGTAATGCTCTGCTGACGCAGCTTATTATATTCGAGTTGAAGTTGCTCAAGAAGTTTCTTGGCGTTGTCGTTGGCACTCTGCATGGCCATGATGCGCGCAGCCTGTTCCGAAGCCCTGTTCTCGGTGAACACTTCCTGCATGACGGCGAGAAGGAACATCGGGAGTACCGAGACAAAAATCGTCGCGGCATCGGGTTCAAAGATGTAGGGGCGGCACAGTAACTCGACACCGTTGGCCGAGAATGTATCCTGAACGATGGGGAGAATCTGCTCGCAACGCAACACCTGACGCGACACGCTCTTGAAATTCATGTACATGAGGTCGATTTTGTCAATCTCACCTGACAAGAACAGTTGCTGGAGCTGCTCGTTGAAAGCCTTTACGTCGTCACCCGAAGTCTTGGAATTGACATTTTCAAAAGTCTTGATTTCAAGGTTGGAATCGACGAGCTTGCGCAACGCTTTTAGAATCTTGGAGCCCACCGGGATGGCGACAATCCTGACATCGCTGCCATATATCTCGCGATAGCTCTTGAAACGGGCGATAACTTCTTTAAAGATATTGATGTTATAGGCTCCGCACAGGCCGTCGTCAGAACCGAAGATTACCACTCCGACAGTGGATACTTCCCGCGCCTCGGTCAGCGGTGACGAAAACTCAGCATCGGCGCTCATCAGGTTGCCGATGATGGTTTCTATCTGCTGACGAAACGGAAGAAGACGGCGCAGGCCGGCTTCGGCACGGTGCATCTTGGCCGATGAAATCATTTTCATCGCGCCGGTAATCTTTTCGGATGATGCGACTGAGCCGATGCGCCCTTTAAGTTCGCGTAAGGTTGCCATTTATTGAACAGTTATTGTAAATGGTTCCCGGCGCGGCGACAATGTCGCCGCGCCGCAAACCGCTTTATTCGTTAGTTGTATCGTGCCGATATTTCCGATGCGGCATCAGTGAGGTTCTTGGCCACTTCGTCGCTGAGATTACCCTTGCCGATTTCTTCGATGGCTTGGGGATACTTGGCGTGGACAAGCTGAAGGAACAGTTTCTCAAATTCGGCCACCTTGTCGAGGGGGACGTTTTCAAGAAGTCCGCGTGTACCGCAGAAGATGACGGCTACTTCATCTTCGACCTCCATGGGCGAATACTGGGGCTGGATGAGAAGGCGCTCGTTCTTGCGTCCTTTGTCGATGACTCGGGCAGTCACCGGGTCGATGTCGCCGCCAAACTTGGTGAACGATTCGAGTTCTCGGAACTGTGCTTGGTCAATTTTCAGCGTACCGGCCACTTTTTTCATTGACTTGATCTGAGCGTTACCACCCACACGCGACACGGATATACCCACGTTGATGGCGGGGCGGATACCGCGGTTGAACAGTGCGGTTTCAAGGAAAATCTGACCGTCGGTAATCGAAATAACGTTGGTCGGGATATAGGCCGACACGTCACCTGCCTGAGTCTCAATTATGGGTAGCGCGGTGAGCGAGCCACCACCCTTTACCTTGTCTTTGAGCACCTCTGGAAGGTCGTTCATGTTGGAGGCCACTTCCTGATTGTCGATAATCTTGGCGGCACGTTCGAGCAGACGCGAGTGGAGATAGAAAATATCGCCGGGATAAGCCTCGCGGCCCGAAGGACGCTTGAGGATGAGCGAAATCTCGCGATAGGCTACGGCCTGCTTGGAAAGGTCGTCATAAACGATGAGCGCGTCACGGCCAGTGTCGCGGATGAACTCGCCGACGGCCACGCCCGCAAAGGGTGCATAGTAACGCATCGCAGCCGAGTCGGCGGCGGTGGCGGCCACGACCACGGTGTAGTCGAGCGCGCCGTGCTGGCGGAGAGTCTCGACAGTAGAGGCTACCGAGGAGGCTTTCTGACCGATGGCGACATAGATACAGTAGACGGGCTTGCCGTTTTCAAAATTCTTGCGCTGGTTGATGATTGTGTCGATAGCGATAGCTGTCTTGCCAATCTGGCGGTCACCGATGATGAGCTCGCGCTGTCCGCGGCCTATAGGCACCATCGAGTCGATGGCTTTCAGACCTGTCTGGAGGGGCTGTTTCACCGGCTGGCGGAAGATAACGCCGGGAGCCTTGCGTTCAAGGGGCATCGGGAGCAGTTCTCCCTGAATGGGGCCGCGACCGTCAATGGGCTGACCCAAGACGTTGATAACACGGCCAAACAAACCGTCGCCCACATGGATTGAGGCGATTTCGCCGGTGCGCTTGACGGTCATGTTTTCGGTCACTTTGTCGATATTGTTGAGAAGGATGACACCGACGTTGGACTCCTCAAGGTTGAGGGCCACGCCTTTGACACCGTTTTCAAACTCGACAAGCTCGTTGGCGCACACGTTGTCGAGACCGTAGACATGAGCCACGCCGTCGCCCACTTCAAGGACGATGCCGGTCTCTTCAAACGACACTTTCGAGTTGACGTTTTCGAGTTGTTGCTTTAATACTTCCGAAATCTCGCTTGGGTTGATCATTGGGAATATAGGGGTGTGATTAGTTGCTTAAAAGTTTCAGACGCAATTGCTTTAACTCATTGGCAATCGAGGCGTCCAGCTTTTCATTATTGATATTTACAACGAAACCTCCGATGAGGGAAGGGTCGGTCAGATGGCTGTATTCCATCGTCGCGCCCTTGAGATGGCGCTCGATCAGGGTCTTCAGCCGCGTTTCGTCGGCCTCATCCATCGGTGCCGCCGAGGTGACGGTGACAAGATAGATGCGATGCTCGTCGCGATAGATGCGCAGGTAGGCCAACGCAATATCTCGGATGAGTGCCAGACGGTTGTTCTCGACAAGCAGATGCAGAAAATCGTTGAACACTGCGTCGTCGGGAGCAGCCCCGGCGGCGGTGGTCAATAGCTTGACCTTGTCTTCCACCGAGACAAAGGGATTGGCCACTGCCTGCTGGAGAGCGGCCTCTCCGGCAAAGGTTTTGACCAGATTCTTCATCAGGCCATAGAGGCGTTCGTCTGACTTCTTTTCGAGGGCAAACTTGAAAAGAGCCTTGGCGTAACGGCTTGGAATAAGACCTTCGTTCATTTCAGTTTATCAGTTTTGTTTCTCCATTTCATCGAGCAGAGACCCGACGAGTTTCTGCTGGGCGCCGGTGTCGGCCATCTGGTTGCGCACGACTTTCTGAGCGATGTCGAGGGCGAAAGAGCTCACCTCGTTGCGGAATTGCAACTCGGCTTCTTTGCGTTCCTGCTCAATCGACACTTTTGCGGCATCCATGACCTTCTTGGCCTCGGCTTGCGCGGCAGTGCGGGCTTCGTCGATAATCTGGGATTTCATTCGGTCGGCCTCGCGGAGCATGTCGGCCTGCTGGCGGCGTGCTTCAGCAATCTGACGGTCGGCCTCCTCACGGGCATGGTCAAGCTGTTCTTTGGCATTTTGAGCATACTCCACACCCTTGTCGATGAGGTCGGCACGGCTTGTGACACCCTTCATAATCGCCGGCCATCCCCATTTCCACAAGATGAGGAAAAGGATGGCGAAGGAGACGAACATCCAGAATATCAAGCCGAAATCAGGCGTGAAAAGTTCCATATCTCTATGCCGGGATTAAACGAACATTGCGAGGATACAAACGATAACGGCAAAAAGAGCCACACCCTCGATAAGGGCAGCAATCACAATCATGTTACTGCGGATGTCACCGGTCGACTCGGGCTGACGGGCAATAGCTTCCATAGCCGATCCGCCGATTTTACCGATACCGATACCGGCTGCGAGAGCTGCGATGGCAGCACCGAAACATGCACCGATACCAAGAGTTCCATTAATTGCTGCTAAAATCATTGCTAACATAATTCTTTAAATTTAAAAGTTATGGTAATTTAATTATTTTATTGACAGAGTCGGGGAGACAGCCTCGGGAACTTCTTTGTGTTCCTTGGCCTTGTGGTCGTGGCCGTCTTCCTGAGCAAGCGAGATGAATATTGTCGACAACATCGTGAAGACATAAGCCTGAATGAAGCTGACAAGGACATCAATCAGGAGCATGAATACCGAGAACAGAACCGAGACAACGGCTGTCGCTCCTGTAACCACCGGTCCCATCGCTGCAAAGATAAATATCAGCAGCGTCAGAACTATCACAATCATGTGGCCACCCATCATGTTGGCGAAAAGACGCACTGTCAGAGCTGCCGGTTTCGTAAAAATTCCGAAAAGCTCGATGACCGGCATAATGGGCAGCGGCCATTTCAGCCACCACGGTACGTCGGGGTTGAAAATTTCTTTCCAGTAATGTTTGGTAGCGAAAATATTAGTTATCAAGAACGTGAAAATCGCCAGCACGAGAGTGACCGCAATGTTGCCGGTCAAGTTGGCGCCGCCGGGGAAAATCACTATCAACCCCATCAGGTTCATTACGAGGATAAAGAGGAACACGGTCAGCAGATAAGGAGCGAAACGCGGGGCCTTGTCCTTGAGTGTGGGCTTAATGACACCGTCATAAATAAACATGATCAGCGCCTCTATCGCCCCGGTAATCTTGCGCGGGGCCTTCATGCCCATGCGCTTGTGCCAGCGGGCGACAGCCATCACTCCCCAGATTACGAGTATCATTGTTATGAATATCGCGCACACATTCTTGGTAATAGAGATGTCAAACGGCTTGATTTCCTCACCGTTTACAATCTCAACGACTTTTCCCTTGTATTCGCTGTCTTTTCCTGCGAGTTTAAACGTAGCGTTACCGTCGACATATTCTTTGCCCGCCTCCAGTTTAGAGGATGAGAAGACGTGCAGGCCGTCGGTGCCCCACACGATGACAGGCAGAGGAATGCGCACATGGTGGTTGAAAGGAACCTCCCAGCCATAGCCGTCCCCGAGATGCTCAAAAATAATCTCCTTGGGATTGACACCGCCCTCCCCTTCTGCCTCGTGTCCGGCCGCAGCCGCACCGAGGGGGAACACAAGTGCAATCAAGGCAAAAATTGCCGTCAGGAATATAGACTTTCTCATCATCAAGTGGATTAATAGATGCACACCGACACTACGTTGCTATCGACATCGACAATTCCGCCTCCTATCGTGACTTCCTTTTCATCGCCGCTGTCGAGCGTGAAACGGACCGCGCCGGGGGTAAGGGTCGAGATGAGCGAGGCGTGGCCGGGCAATACCGTGAACGCTCCTTTCGCGCCGGGTAAGTGAACGACTTTTACCTGCCCCTCAAAGAGGACATCTTCTGCCGATATAACTTTTAGTATCATTGCTTAGTTCTTTAATAATATTATCAAATCGGACGCTCCGCGCGGGGGCGGGGATGGCCACAGAGGCTATGCCTTGACCTCGGCAAGCATCTTTTTGCCCTTGGCGATGGCATCGTCGATAGTGCCGACGTTGAGGAATGCCTGCTCGGGATATTCGTCCATCTCGCCCGAAAGAATCATCTTGAAACCGCGGATTGTCTCGCTAAGAGGCACCATGACGCCGGGGAGGCCGGTGAACTGCTCGGCAACGTTGAACGGCTGCGAGAGGAATCGCTGGGCGCGGCGGGCGCGGGCAACAACGAGCTTGTCTTCGTCAGACAACTCGTCGACACCGAGGATGGCGATGATGTCCTGAAGCTCGTTGTACTTCTGAAGAAGCTGCTTGACAGCCTGCGCGGTATTGTAGTGGTCCTCGCCGATGATATTGGGGTCGAGGATTCGCGAGGTCGATTCGAGGGGGTCGACTGCGGGATAGATACCAAGCTCCGAGATTTTACGAGAGAGCACGGTTGTGGCATCAAGGAAGCTGAAGGTGGTCGCGGGAGCGGGGTCGGTCAAGTCGTCGGCCGGCACATAGATAGCCTGCACCGAGGTGATTGAACCGTTCTTGGTCGAAGTGATTCGTTCCTGAAGGGCTCCCATTTCCGATGCGAGTGTGGGCTGGTAACCCACTGCCGAAGGCATACGGCCTAGAAGTGCCGACACCTCAGAACCGGCCTGAGTGAAACGGAAGATGTTGTCGATAAAGAGAAGGATGTCCTTGCCGCCGCCGTCCTGATCGCGGAACTGCTCGGCAACAGTAAGACCTGAAAGTGCCACGCGGAGACGTGCGCCCGGAGGCTCGTTCATCTGACCAAACACAAGTGTGGCCTGAGATTTCTCAACCTCTTTCATGTCGACATCGCCAAGGTTCCATTCGCCCTTGTCCATTCCCTCGCGGAACTTGTCGCCATATTTCATAACGCCGCTCTCGATCATCTCGCGGAGAAGGTCGTTACCCTCGCGGGTGCGTTCGCCAACACCGGTAAACACCGAGAATCCGTTGTGCCCCTTGGCGATGTTGTTGATAAGCTCCATGATGAGCACGGTCTTACCCACACCGGCACCGCCGAAAAGACCGATTTTGCCACCCTTGCTGTAGGGTTCGAGAAGGTCGATTACCTTGATACCTGTATAAAGAATCTCGGTACCGATTGTGAGGTCGTCGAATTCAGGGGCAGGCTGGTGGATGGGGCGCAAGTTTTCGTGTTCAAGCGCGGGGAGGCGGTCAATAGCATCACCCAACACGTTGAGCAAGCGGCCTTTTACCTGATTGCCGGTCGGGACGGCAATCGGACGCTCAAGGTTATCGACACGCACACCGCGCTGCAAGCCGTCGGTACTTTCCATGGCGACACAACGCACGGTGTCTTCGCCGATGTGCTGTTCTACTTCAAGAATAAGCTGGGAGCCATCGGGACGATCCACCTTGAGAGCCGTGTAGATGGGAGGGATGATATTGTCATCGCCCTCAAAAATCACATCGACCACGGGACCGATTACTTGGGCTACTTTTCCGTATTTTTCACTCATTTCTCAGGAGTTTAAAAAGGTGTTGTTGTTTTCTTACTACTAAGTCGGCACGGTTGAAACCGGGGACTAATGGATATACAACCTGAATGTAATAACCAATACCATCAGCACAAGGTTCACGAGGTTGATGGGGAGGAGGTATTTCCATTCAAGCGAAAGGAGCTGGTCGATGCGCAGACGGGGGAATGTCCACTTGAACCAAATAATGATAAACGAGATTGCCACGGCCTTTCCGACAAACCATACAACCGAGGGAATGTAGTCCATGACGTGGTTGAAAGCATCAAGGCCGGGGATGTGGAGGGGCATCCAGCCGCCGAAGAACAGCAGCGCAGCGACACCTGACACAATGAAAAGGTTAAGGTATTCGGCAAGGTAGAAGAAACCGAAGTGGATGCCGGAATATTCGGTGTGGTAACCGGCTGTCAGCTCGCTTTCGGCCTCGGGAAGGTCAAACGGGCCACGGTTGGTCTCAGCTGTACCTGCAATGAGGAATATCACAAAGGCGATAATAGCGGGAATGTGGCCCGAGAAGATGAACCAGAGGTTTTCCTGAGCCTTCACGATACCACCGACCGACATTGTACCGGCGAGGGCGACCATCGTTATGACGCTGAGTCCCATTGACAGCTCGTAGCTGACCATCTGGGCACCGGAGCGGAGCGCGCCGATGAGAGTGAACTTGTTGTTACTCGACCATCCTGCAAGAAGGATGCCGAGGACACCGATCGAAGACACGGCGAGGAGGAAGAATATACCTACGTTGAAGTCGATAATCTGCAAACCGTTACCCCAAGGGAGGACGGCGAAAGCAAGCATCGACGCGATGATTACAAGATAGGGGGCGAGGGCAAAGAGGAATTTGTCGACATGGTTGAGCGAGATAAGCTCCTTGATGAGAATCTTGAACATGTCGGCGATACTCTGAAGGAGTCCCCACGGACCCACGCGGTTAGGGCCGAGACGGCACTGGAACGCGGCACACACCTTGCGTTCAAACCAGATGTAGAACAGGGCCAAAACTGCATAGAGAAGCATCAAACCGACACCGATAAGGAGGCATTCGATGGTCACGGCCAGCCACTCGGGCATCACGTTGAGAAACATGGAGTGCAGCCAAGCGGTTCCTATTGAAAAATCTTGCATAACTTCTTGATAATTACTATATTCTCAATTAAGTACTGACATGGTTTAACGGTCGATGTCGGGCACGATATAGTCGAGCGAACCGCCGATAGTGATAAGGTCGGCAATCTTGCTGCCCTCGGTGATGTGATCAACGACAGCGGCGAGGGGCAGACAGGGAGGAGCGAGTTTCAAACGATAGGGAGAAGTGGTGCCGTCACTCTCGATGTAGACACCGAATGCGCCGCGACATCCCTCGACAACCTTGAACCAGCTTCCGACAGGGAGCTTGAGCACCTTGGGAACCTTGACGCAATATTCTCCTTCGGGGATGTTGTCGATGAGCTGCGCGATAATGCGGGCACTCTGTTCCATTTCGTCCATACGCACCTTGAAACGTGCCATCGAGTCGCCTTCGTGACGCACGACTTCGTCAAATTCGAGTTCGCCATAGATACTGTAAGGATCAGTCTTGCGCACGTCGCATGCCCATCCCGAGGCACGGCCCGAAGGACCGCTGACAGCCCAGCTGATGGCATCCTCCCGCGAGAGGACACCGACGTTCTCCATGCGGTTCTTTGCGATGACGTTGCCGGTGAAAATCTTGTTGTATTCAGCGATATTCTTGGGGAGCACGTCGAGAAGGTCGTGGACATCTTTTACGAAATTTTCGTCGAGATCCTGCATGACACCACCGATGCAGCCATAGTTGAAAGTCATGCGGGCACCGCAGGTGCGCTCGAAGATGTTGAGAATCTGCTCGCGGACACGCAGCGTGTAGAACAGCATCGTGGTCGCCCCGAGGTCCATACAGTAGGTGCCGATAAAGAGGCAGTGGGACGCGATGCGCGACAACTCGTCCATCAGCACACGGATTACCTGCGCGCGGCGGGAGATTGTGATTCCGGCAGCCTCCTCGATTGCCATGCAGAGGCCGTGGTGGTAAATCTGACCCGAAAAATAGTCGAGACGATCCATGAAATGGAGTGTCTGCGGGTAGGTAAGGCTTTCGCAGATTTTTTCGACACCGCGATGAATATATCCGAGATAAATGTCTATTTTCTTGATAGTCTCGCCGTCGACAGCGGTGCGGAAACGCAACACGCCGTGGGTGGCGGGGTGCTGCGGGCCGATGTTGACAACGAAGTCGTCTTCGGCAAAGACGCGCTCCTGACGTTTTTCGATTTTGCCGTCGGGAAGTTCGACATAGGTATCAGTGAAATCGCTCTGACGCTCGTTTTCAAAGGGTGCGACAGGGTTCAGTTTGGGGTCTGCGTCGTAATCCTTGCGCAAAGGGTATCCTTTCCAGTCGATGCTGAGGAAGAGGCGGCGCATGTCGGGATTGTTGATAAAGATGATACCGAAGAAGTCGTATACCTCGCGTTCAAATACAGTCGCGATTGCCCAAAGGTCAAACACGCTGTGAACAAAAGGTTTGTTGCGGTCACCGGTGGCAAGCACCTTGACAGCGATATGGGTATTGTGGCGGGTCGAGGTCAGCTCGTAGACACAACCCATCCCCTTCTCCTGCCAGTCCATACCGACGATTGTCACGAGGAAGTCAAAGCTCAGCTCGGGGTCTTCCTTGAGAGTTTTGGCCAATTCGTGCCATTGAGCGTCAGGAATGGTCACCGTGAGGGTCTGTCCTTCCTCAAAGACCGCCTGTGGAAACAGCTTGGAAATTTTTCCTTGGATGTCAGCCATGATGGTTATATTGTTGCCGATTGAGGGTGTCAACCGATTATGGTTCTATATATTAATATATGTATGTCAATGTAATTAGTCATTCACGCCGGGAACAGGATGGTTTTTCAGAAATTCTTCCTGCTTTTCCTGACGGTTTACGCCGCCAAAAAATTTCTCGACCTTGATTTTGCGCGAGAGCTGCATGATGCCGTAAATCATGGCCTCGGGACGGGGCGGACATCCGGGGACAAACACATCCACGGGGACTATATCCTCGATTCCCATCGCCACATGATAGCTTTTCTTGAACGGGCCGCCTGAAATGGCGCAGCTGCCGCAGGCAATCACATACTTGGGCTCGGCAAGCTGGTCATAGAGACGGCGCATGACGGGAGCCATGCGGTGAACAATCGTGCCGGCAACCATCATGAAGTCGGCCTGACGGGGCGAGGCGCGTGCAACTTCCCAGCCAAAACGCGCCATGTCGTAACGTGCCGCGCCGAGCGACACAAATTCGATGCCGCAGCAACTGGTGGCGAAAGTAAGTGGCCAGATTGAGTTGGACCGCCCCCAGTTGATAAGGTTGTCAAGGGTGCCGACGATGACATTGGTACCGCTGTCCTGCAACTCCTTGACGAGAGATTCGATGTATTCGTTGTCTTTCCACGCCTCGTAGGGCATGTTCTTTGTCGTTACTTCCATTCAAGCGCTCCTTTCCGCCAAGCATAGACAAGGCCCAGCACTAAGATTCCGAAAAACACTGCGATGCTCAACAGTCCCTGTGTCCCGAGTTCCTGAACGCGCACCGCCCAAGGATAAAGGAACACTGTCTCAACGTCAAACATCAGGAACAAAATGGCAAAAAGATAATATCCCACCTTGAACTGAGCCATTGACTCGCCACGGGTGGGAATACCACATTCGTATGCCTCGCCTTTCTGAGGATTGAAGGACCGCGGGGAAATCAATCCGGCGAGCCACAGCGCAATTGCCACAAGTGCCACGCCAGTAAGGAGCGCGACAACGGCAAGAGTTGCGTTTTGAATTGCTAATGCTATCATATAATTATGTTACATCAAAAATTTTCCATTGCACTGAGGGCGGATAAGGCATTATCCAAAGATAAAATACAAATACAGCCTTTAATGACCTTACGGGCCTTTTATGAGCCACAGACAAAAAAGCCGCTCGGCTCAACTAACCGACTATCAATCACCTTATTGCAGCTATATCAAGACTCGTCAAGGCATACCCGTCCGCAAAATTCAGTGCAAATATAGTCAAAAATTCTGAAATTACATCCATTTCCACAACCTATTTCAGGGCCGGCGCATGAAATT
>DLAR01000026.1 GCA_002494015.1 Porphyromonadaceae bacterium UBA7042
ATCTTAAATGAAAGAGCCGTGGCCGTGGATAGAATAAAATATCAATCGGCTAAACGATGTCCCCGTATTGGCGGCAATAAACGAGTTGTCAAAAAAAATTAGTAAATTAGCAGCCTCTCTAAAAAGTAACCTTATGATAGGAATAATTCTTTGGGCAATACTTATTTTATTTATCGTTATATGTGCCTGCCCGGGCTTTATAACCGCTGTTATCGTTAGCTCTGCGATAGTTCTAAGTGTGTATGGTCTTGTATATTGGATAAAGGATGGCTGTAAACTCCCAAGTAAAAAACGAAAAAATGAAGACCAATCTGGCATTGACACAATCGTAAGGCAAGACCGAGAGAGTGCAATTGATGAATGGGAACGCAAATGGAGACGTAAGCACCCAAGTAGAAAAGACCGTTGAATTGATTGCCGACAACCTACTGCCACCGCTGACCTATTATATTGCGATGGTTGTATGAGATATGTATATATGTGTGAAAAGTGCGTTGTGTGTGCTTTGGAGAGATAAAAATCCCATTAAAACTCAATGAGCTTTAATGGGATTTAATGAGCCGCGAGTGGGACTCGAACCCACGACCTTTTCGTTACGAATGAAATGCTCTACCGACTGAGCTATTGCGGCTTGTGACGGGACTTTATGTTATTTAAAGTGTCCGTCTTGGGTTTTGCGTTGCAAAGATACTAATTTTTTGTCGTTTGTTTACTATATGTAAACTTAATTTTTGCTTTGTCAAAGTTAAATTTGGCCATCACGGGTTCTGTCACATAGGGGGAGATGGTGTTAACTTGCTGTGATGACTGCTGGTAGTAGTAATAATAGTAGTAATAGCTGCTTGACGAGCTGTTGTTGTTATAGAAGGATACCAGCACGGGGGTGATGACGAAGTCTGTGTCTTCGTCGGTTATTTCGTCTTTGGAGAGTAGGTCGAGGATGTAGTCTCTCATGCCTGAGAAGTAGTAACTGCGGGTGTTGACATCATACTGGGCGTAAAATGAGCTGACGTTGTCGGTAAGCTGTGATTTGGCGAAAAATTCGTCTTTTTTTGATTTTTTCACCATCAGTATGTAGGGGGGCAAGGTGATGTCATAGTCATTCTCGATTTCTTCGACCGGGAGGCGGAATGTCAGGGTGTTTATTACCGAGAGCCGTCCGCTGTTTTCCTTATATCGGCGGATTATTTCCCGGGCGGGGAATCGAAATTCGATGTCATAACCGGTCGGTGCGACAAGGATGGGGTTGCCGTCGTCGGCCATCGCCTTTAGCGAGGGTGCCATGTCGTAGGTGATGTTGTTGTTGGTTATGATTTCGGGGGTTACGCCCATATAGGCGCCGGTGAGATACAGGGTGGTGTCTCGGGTGGTGTCGGGGATGCGGGTTACGGAGCGGTAATATACATTCACGATGTTGCTGAGGATGCGGGCGATACGGCCTGATCCGAATGTCGTGGTGATGTACATTCCCGGAAACCATGAGGCGAATGACTGCGGGGTGTCAAATGTCTCGGGGTTATTCTTGAACCGGTTAAAAAGGTTTACGCCGAATTCGCGTGGGAGGTCAATGGCTATTTCTTTGTAAATAGTTCCGTTGGCATCAGCCCCGACGCCTTTTTGGCCGTCAATGAGTGCTGAGTATACGGTGCTGCCTATGGGCGACGAGGGGTTGTAATATCCGTCGGGGTTGAAACTGCTGTAAATGGGGGAGGGGAGGGCGCGGGTAAGCTCGTAGGCTGTAACTTTCATCGGGACTATGGAGTCTCCGATAAATCCTCCGGCGGCCATTCGCATGACAAGCTTTACCGAGTCGATATATTCGGCTTTGACATCGGTTGTGTCAAGGGCGGCTGCCGGCATGTACTGTGTCACGATGCTTGAGCTGATCGAGCCATATTCCTTGGCGTCGAGGTTGCCGAGAAGCTGGAGCACTGTGCGGGATTGGACTTGGCTGTTGGCAACGGAGTGGCCGCTGACGGTAAAAGTGGAGTCCATCACGATTGCAACCTCGTCCTGTATCAACGATCCTCCGGCTGTGGTGGAATCCTCGCAGGAGAGGGTCGACATCAGAAGAATCGCACTGCCGATGGTTGAGAGCAGACTTGTTTTTTTCATATCGAACAAAAGATGTTAGGGGGAGGGGTATCACTCCTCCTCGCCGAGAAGCGAACGGTAAAATGCCGAGTATTCTTCAGGGCGGTTTTCTTCACCGTTGTAACGGATAAACGGTTTGCCCGAGGCTTTGGCATATTCAATTAGCTCGGCGGGGATATCGGCTGTTGCCTCGATAATGGCGTCGCTGTGGTCAATGGCGAGGCGGTTGAGCGCAAGCCAGTCGGCCGGTGCGGTTCCGAGTGCGGCAATGGCGTCGTCGGGGAAACCGGCCATTTTCAGTTTTTCGACAAACCGCGAATCGAGTGTGCCGTCAAATTTTTCCCGGTGCAGGGCATAGACGATTTTTGAGTTGGCAAATATGGGGTCGTCCTGATATTTTTTTCTGAGGTAAAGCGGAGCCAATGATGAAACCCAGCCTGAAACATGAATGACGGCCGGTTGCCAGCGGAGTTTTTTGACGGTTTCGATAACGCCGTGAACAAAGAACATTATGCGCTCGTCATTGTCGTCGGGTGTAAGGTCGATTTCGAGTCCCTTGTCGGGTAGGGGCTGGAAGTAGTCGTCGTTGTCAATAAAGTAGACTTGCATGCGCGATGGTTGCAGCGTGGCGACCTTGATGATAAGGGGGTGGTCGGTGTCATCAATCGCCAAGTTCATTCCCGAGAGGCGGATGACTTCGTGCAACTGATTGCGGCGCTCGTTGATACAACCATATTTGGGCATGAATGTTCTCACTTCAAACCCTTTACCAAGTATCCCTTGAGATACGTTGCGCCCTAATACTGACATGGGGGTTTCGGGTAGGTAGGGGCTTATTTCTTGCGAGATATAAAGTACTTTATTGTTCTCCATTAGAAACGGTGTAGTGTTTAGAGTTATAAAAGTATTTGCAAAGTTACGGATTTTTTTTCAATAAATAAGCGGAATTAGATTAAAATAACAAATGGCGGATTTCTGATGCCGGTCTAAAAAAGCAGGTGGCAGATGTTTTGCGGTTGAAATCATCTGCCACCTGTTATCGGGATGTTATTTGGCTTTATCCTCCGAAGTTGTCATAGTGTATTGAAGCAGGGTCTACGCCGAGGTCGTCGAGCATTTTGTTGACGGCTGCGCTCATCGGGCCGGGGCCGCACATGTAGTATTCGATGTCTTCGGGTGCGGGATGGTCTTTGAGGTAGTTGTTGTAGATTACCTGATGGACAAATCCTGGGGTGTATTTGACTCCTGCCGCGTCGGCTGCCGGGTCGGGTCGGTCGAGGGCGAGATGGAACTTGAAATTGGGGAAGTCTTTTTCAAGCTGGAGGAAGTCGTCGAGATAGAACACTTCGTTGAGCGCGCGGGCGCCATAGAAGTAGTTCATGACGCGGTCGGTGGTGTGGAGGGTCTTGGTCATCCACATAATCTGGGCGCGGAGGGGGGCCATGCCGGCGCCGCCGCCGACCCACATCATTTCGGCCTTGGAGTCGACGATGGGGTGGAAGTCTCCATAGGGGCCGCTCATGAGCACTTTGTCACCCGGTTTGAGCGAGAAGATGTAGCTTGAGGCGATACCGGGCATGACGTTTTGGAATCCTACTTGGGGTTTCGGCTTGAAGGGCGGTGTGGCGATGCGCACTGTCAGCATGATGCGGTCGCCTTCTTCGGGATAGTTGGCCATCGAGTAGGCGCGCACGGTTGTTTCGGTGTTTTTGCACTTGAGGCCGAAAAGACCGAATTTTTCCCAAGCGGGGAGGTATTCGTCGCCGATTGACGCTTTGTCGATGTCCTTGTCATAGTCCATCGAGTACTCGGGAATTTTAATCTGTGCATAGGAGCCGGGTATAAAGTCCATGTGGGCGCCGGCGGGGAGGGCGACGATGAATTCCTTGATGAATGTGGCCACATTGTTGTTGGATATTACCTCGCATTCCCATTCTTTGACATCGAGTGCCGATGCTGGGATGCCCACGCTGATGTCTTCTTTGACTTTGACCTGACAGCCGAGCCGCCAGTGGTCTTGCTGCTGCTTGCGCGAGAAGTGTACTTTTTCGGTGGGGAGGATGTCACCGCCCCCTGAGAATACCTGACATTTGCACTGGCCGCAGCTGCCTTTGCCGCCGCAAGCCGACGAAAGGAAGATGTTGTTGTCGGCAAAAGTCGACAGGAGTGTCTTGCCCGAATCGGCCTCGACAACCTTGTCGTTGTTTATCGTAATCTTCACTTTGCCCGAGTGGACGAGATATTTTTTGGCGAGAAGCAGGATGGCGACAAGCAGCAATGTTATGAGCAGGAATATTCCCACGCCGGCCATTACTGTCAGTGTGTCAGTCGAGGTCTCGCATAATATATTCAGAAGTGTCATGCTGTTATATTTTTATACCGAGGAAACTCATGAAAGCTATACCCATCAGGGCGGTGATTATAAAGGTGATACCTACTCCGCGCAGTGGACGGGGAATGTTGGAGTAAACGGCGAGGCGCTCGCGTATGGCGGCTATGGCCGAGATTGCGAGCAGCCATCCGAGGCCCCATCCGGCACCGGCGCAGGCGGCTGTCCACACGCTGCCGAAGTCGCGCTGCTGCATGAACAGCGAGCCGCCGAGGATGGCGCAGTTGACAGCGATAAGGGGGAGGAAGATGCCGAGCGACGAGTAGAGTGCCGGGCTGTATTTCTCGACAGCCATTTCGACAAGCTGGGTCATCGACGCGATGACGGCGATGAACATAATCAGCGAGAGGAAGCTCAGGTCGACATCGGCAAATTCGGGGCCGAGCCATGCGAGCGCGCCTGCCTGAAGTACATAGGTGTTGAGCAGGTAGTTGATGGGCAGCGTGATGCACAGCATGAAAGTCACGGCGATGCCGAGGCCGAAGGCGGTCTTGACGTTTTTGGACACCGCGATAAATGAGCACATGCCGAGGAAGTAGGCAAATATCATGTTGTCGACAAAGATCGACCGTATAAACAGATTCAGATTTTCCATGTTACGAATTCTTTTTCAATGTGACAATCAATCTTCCTGAAGGTCTTTGTTGACACTGCGCTGAACCCAGATGATGCAGGCGACGACGATGAGGGCCATCGGGGGGAGAATCATCAGGCCGTTGTTGACATATCCCGCGTCATAGAATGACTGGGGAAACACCTGATAGCCTAAGAGTGTGCCGCTGCCGAGAAGCTCGCGGAAAAATCCGACGATGACGAGGATAATCGTGTAGCCGATTCCGTTGCCAACGCCGTCGAGAAACGAGGGCCACGGTTTGTTGCCCATCGCGAATGCTTCGAGACGGCCCATGAGGATACAGTTGGTGATGATAAGTCCGATAAACACCGAGAGTTGCTTGCTTGCGTCGTAGGCAAATGCTTTGAGCAGCTGGTCGACGATTACAACGAGTCCGGCCACGACCACGAGCTGGACGATGATGCGGATATTGGTGGGGATGGTGTTGCGCAGCAGTGATATGATGACATTGGCAAAGGCAAGGACTGCGATTACCGAAATGCCCATCACGATGGCCGGTTCAAGTTTGGCCGTGACGGCAAGCACCGAGCAGATGCCGAGTACCTGAACCACCACGGGGTTGTTCTTGGAGAACGGGTTGAAAAATGCGTCCCGGTTTTTGATTTTTTCTGCCATGATTGAGGCAAATTATTGGGTTGGTGGATTAATTATTAGAGTTATTAAGCGACTTGAGGAAGGCCTTGTAGGGCGAGAGGCAGTTGTCGAGCATGGAGCCGACTCCCTTGGAGGTGATTGTGCCGCCCGATATTCCGTCGACATAATCTTCGCCGTCAAGGGGTTTCTGGCCTGTCTTGACCACGGCAATCGGTTTGAAACGCCCGTCCTTGAACACGGTCTTGCCTTCAAACTGGCTGCTGAACGCCGGTTTCTCTATCTCGGCTCCGAGTCCCGGGGTTTCTCCCTGATGGGCGAAATAGGCTCCGTAGATGGTCGCTCCGTCGGCATTAAACGCCACATACCCCCAGATGGGGCCCCAAAGTCCCGCGCCGTAGACGGGGAGGATGTATTTGGTCGCTCCGTCGGCGGTGCGCACTTCAAAGACCGGGAGCTCGCGGCTGTCGGCGCTGAGCTTGCTCTGCTCGGCCACGTTTACCGTGAAGGCATCCACGCCGTCGATGCGCTCTCCCTCGGCATTGACTACGAATGTCGAGGTGACACAATCGTTGTAAGTGTCGACAATTTGTCCTTTCTGCGGCTCGATTAGGGCGGCGGCGAGAATTTGTTTCATCTTGTCGGCATCGATGTTTTGCTGCTGGCGCGGTTTGAGGGCCAGCGAGGTCAGGGCGAGAGCCGCTCCCACGACAACGACCATGACAAAGATGTATATTACAGTATAAGTGTTACTTTGCTTATTCATGACTTTGTTCCTTTTTCGTTAAGTGGTCATGCGCTTGTTTTGGTTCGGCGCATGCGGCGGTTAATGTTGGCCTGCACGACGCAGTAGTCAATCAGCGGTGCAAGGGCGTTCATCAGCAGCACGGCGAGCATCGCGCCTTCGGGATAGCCGTTGTTGTAGACACGGATGAGGATGGCGACAACCCCGACAAGGAACCCGTAGATATATTTGCCCACACCTGTGCGGGCTGCGGTTACAGGGTCGGTGGCCATGAACACGGCAGCAAAGGCAAATCCGCCATAGAGCAGCTGGTCAAGCGGCGACAGGAACGACGCGGGGTAGGTCGGAGTCTGGAATGTATTGGCCACCCATCCCATCAACAGGCCGCCGGCAACAACCGACAGTATGATGCGCCACGACGCGATTCCGGTCCACAGCAGTATTATCGCTCCGATAAGGATGCAGAGTGTCGATGTCTCGCCGAAAGAGCCAGGTATCAGTCCGAGGAATGCATCCCAAGTCGATATCGGGTCGCCGATGATGTTGAGCGGCTGTTCGCCCGCGCCCGAAGTAGCAATCTGCCCGAGGGGTGTCGCTCCCGAGATTCCGTCGGCATAGTTGACATTGTATCCGAGGCCGAGAATGGGGCGTGTGGAAACAAACACGTTGTCGCCGCTCATCTGTGCCGGATAGGCAAAAAAGAGGAATGCGCGGGTGACGAGTGCGACGTTGAAAACATTGTATCCCGTGCCGCCGAATACCTCTTTGACAAAGATTACGGAGAACGCGGTTGCAACGGCGAGCATCCACAGCGGTGTCTCGATGGGGCAGATGAGGGGAATGAGGATGCCGGTCACGAGGAATCCTTCCTGAATTTCTTCGCGCCGCCACTGGGCGACTATAAATTCAATGCCGAGACCGACAATGTAGGTCACGGCGATGCGTGGAAGGATGGCGAGGAAGCCATAGAGCATGATTTCCCAGAAGGGGAAACTCTGAGCTCCGGCCCCGAGCCAGTTCTGATAGCCGGTATTGTACATGCCGAAAAAAAGGCACGGCATCAGTGCCATTACCACGATAATCATAACTCGCTTGGAATCGAGGCTGTCGTGGATGTTCACGCCCGACGTGGATGTCGTGTTGGGGGTGAACAGGAATGTCTCAAAGCCGTCAAAGACGCTGCGGAACGCGTGGAGCTTCCCGCCCGGCTCAAAATTGGGCTTGACACGGTTTAGGTAATTTCTTAACGCTTTCACCTTTATAAATTAAGATATAATGAAGTTGCTGTTAAATTTCGCTGCGCAGATAGTCGAGACCTTCGCGCACGATGCGCTGTAGCTCAAGCTTGGACGGGTCGACATACTCACACAAGGCAAAGTCTTCGGGCGCTACCTCGTAGATGCCGAGAGCCTCCATCTGGTCAATGTCGCGCGACATTATCGCCTTGATTAGATATTCGGGAAGGATGTCCATCGGGAAAACCTTGTCATATTCCCCTGACATAATCATGCCTCTGCGGCCTCCCTGCAGGCGCGCGTCGGGCGAGAAGGCGCGGTTGAGGAAATGGCCGAGGAAGGAGCGGTTGGTGCTCATCTTGGACGGACTTAGCGACGCCCATCCCATGAACTCGTCAGCATCGTCTCCCTCGGGTATGACGGTTATCTGACGGTAGGGAAAACGGAGGAAACCGTCGCTGCCGACAGGGATGCCGGTCAGCACATTGCCCGAGATTATGCGGTGGTTGCGACCGTCATCGACTATGTTGCCTTCTGTCAGCCGGGCCACGTCGGCACCGTCGACGGTATTTATCAGGCGCGGTGTTTTTACTTCTGACCCGGTAACGGCTACGGTTGTCTCAAAGTCGGCTTTCCCGGTCAGCATCAGCTTGCCGATGCGGGCGAGGGTGATGATGTCGAGCGTCCAGATGACCTCGCCCTTGTTGACCGGGCTGATGTTGGCGGCTTGTGCGCCTGCATTTCCGGCGGGGTGGAGGGTGTTGAATTCCACCATTTCGGCACCGGCGATGTCGGGCATTTGCGAGCCGTTCTTTATTCCTATATATATATTACCGCTTGTGAGCTGCTTCAGTGCCTTTACCCCGGCAGCGAGTTCGGCTGTTTTTCCGGCGGCGAGTGTTTCGGGGTCCCAAGCGAGCGGGGCGGTGTCCATTGCGGTCACAAAGATGTCGCGCGGCTTGTCGGCTGCTTGCGGGATGATGTCATAAGGACGGCGGCGCATCATTGCCCAGAGGCCGCTTTCCATCAGCAGTGTCTTCACAGTCTCGGCCGAGGTCGCTTTGCCAGCGTCATGGACGAGCGAGCCGTTTCCTTCGGGCGCGATTACGACGCGCTCGATTTTGCGACGCGCTCCGCGCACTACCGCGCTGACCTTTCCTGCGACAGGACTTACGAGCTTGACCGATTCGCAGTTCTTATCGTGCATTAACGGCATCCCTGCTTCGACTGTGTCACCTTCGGCAACGTCGAGCTTGGGCGAAAATCCGGGGAAATCGTCTGGGATAACTGCGACAAGCGACGGCGTGACTTTTGTCACGTCTTCGCTCTCAACTCCACCCCTGAGGTTTAGATTCAATCCCTTGCGGAGGTTTATCGTTTTTCTCATTTTAATTGTATGTTGTAATCGTGGTGCAAAGTTATCCATTATTTTTGGTTTATCTTTAGTGAAACGATGGATTTTTTTTATAAAATAAATCAACTTTAATATAATTTGATGTTTTACAGCAGAAACAACAAAAATATTACCCCAAAAAGTTTGGAAACACCGAAATTAAATAATAATTTTGCATAACCGTTTTACCCCTGTGTCATGCGTGGCCGGGACAAATCGATACCATCAAGATGGCTCTTTGATAAATTTAGCGAAAAATCATCAAAACTAATAACAATAAACCAAACAAAAAAACTTTAGTAAACCCAAAATTATGGAAGCTCAAAAGCCTAATTCCACCCAGCCCGTAAAGGCTGCTAAGTCTGAAAGCAACGTGAAAGGCGTAAAGAACGCATTTCTCGTGATTGTCGCATGCTGCATTGTCGCCGTGTGTCTGTTCATCTTCTGGTTCGGCCATGACTCTCACTTTGAAGAAGGTCATCCCAAGGATTTGTGGGGAACCATCTACATGGGCGGTTTCATCGTGCCTATTCTCCAGACCCTGTTCCTTACCGTAATCGTTCTTTCTGTTGAACGCTGGATAGCTCTTTCAAGCGCCAAGGGTAAAGGCAACATCACCAAGTTTGTCGCTAACGTTAAGAAATGCCTTGCAGCCAATGATATCAACGGTGCAATGAACCTCTGCAAGACTCAGAAAGGTTCAGTTGCCGCTGTCGTTTCTTCGGCTCTCGTGGCTTATCAGGAAATGGACCGCAATACCGAGCTCACCAAAGAGCAGAAGATTGCCAACCTTCAGAAAGCCGTTGAGGAAGCTACCGCTCTCGAAATGCCTGCCCTCCAGCAGAACCTCCCCATCGTCGCTACCCTCACCACCCTCGGTACTCTCGTCGGTCTTCTCGGTACTGTGATCGGTATGATCAAGTCGTTCCAAGCTCTTGCCGCTTCAGGTGCTCCTGACTCTACCGAGCTGTCTACCGGTATCTCTGAGGCACTTATCAACACTGCCTTCGGTATCGCAACCGGTGCATTCGCTGTTATCTCTTATAACTTCTACACAAACAAAATCGATAACCTGACCTACGCAATCGACGAGATCGGTTACTCAATCGTGCAGACATTTACAGCTACACACTAATCCGATATTACCGCTGAGGTTTCTATCATTTATTTAAAATAAACCTATAACAACAACGTGTAATATGGGAAAAGTAAAAATTAAGAGAAAAAGTACCCTCATCGACATGACCGCGATGAGTGACGTGACTGTGCTCTTGCTTACTTTCTTCATGTTGACATCAACATTCCTGCAGAAGGAACCTGTTACAGTGATGACCCCGTCGTCGGTGTCAGAACAGAAGGTGCCGACTGCCAACCTCGCCTCAATCCTCGTCAGCCCCGAAGGGAAAGTGTTCATCTCCCTCGCCGGTGATGCTGACGCCGAGATGAAAGACGAGTGGGGAACCGAGGCTATCCGAGCTTCGGTCCTGAAGGAAGCAGTGAAACTCTATAATCAGCAGAATCCCTCCAAAGCGATTCAGCTGTCAGATGCAGACATCGCCACGTTCTCTAAAATCAACATGTTCGGAGTTCCGTTCCAAGTTCTCCACCAGTTCCTTAGCATGTCGCAGACCGAGCAGGACAAGTTCATTTCCAACATGAACGACAAAGCCGTCGGCATTCCTATCAACGACAACAAGGACATGGAGCACCTGAACGAATTCCAGATCTGGATGCGCGCCATCTACAACTCGGGTAACGACAACCTTCAGAAAGCCATCAAGAAAGGCGAAGGTATCGCTGTCAAGGCCGACAAGGACACCCCCTACAATACTGTCCACGACGTGCTTGACAACCTGCAGACCATGAAGATGAACCGCTTCAGCATCATGACCGCTTTAAAAACCGAGCAAGATTAATCATTATGGCACAGATAGAACAATCAGACAAGGGCAAAAAGAAAAAAGGAGCCCAAAAGAAAATGTCTATCCATGTGGACTTCACTCCTATGGTGGATATGAACATGCTTCTGATTACATTCTTCATGCTTTGTACCACGATGATTAAGTCGCAGACTCTCACAATCGCCCTCCCCTCCAACGAGAAGATTGAGCAGAGTGAGATGAACAAAGCAAAGGAATCAGAAGCAATCACCCTAATCCTTGCTACTGACCGCGATGCCAACGGTAACATCAAGAAAGACGACTCAGGCCGTCCCATGAACACCGTTTACTTCTACGAAGGTATGCCCGACGTGACCGACGCCGATGGCGACGGCCGCCTCGACAACAACAAACTTCAGGCTGAACAATTCCTCGGCAACGACGGAAAGATTCAGCAAGGCATCCGCAAGATCCTCCATGACCGTAACAAGAAGGTGCTTGAAAAAATCGAAGTCGAAAAGGCCAAGTGGCGCAACAAGGAGTTTGCCCCCGGCAACTCTGCCGCCAACGACTCAATCTATCAGGCCCGCGCCCGTGAGATTCGTAACGACTCGACAATCACCCGCCCCATTGTTATTATCAAGGCTACTCCCGAAGCTTCATGGGAATCGCTTATCAGTGCGCTCGACGAAATGCAGATCAACCAGATCTCGCGTTATCAGATTGACAACATCAATCAGGTCGACTCAGCTATGATTATCGATTATCTCGCTAAGCACCCTAAGAAGTAATTCATTGATGACAGATATATATTAACCTGAAAAATCTCTATTGAAATATGGCAAAAGATGTAGATCTTTCATCAAAAGAATGGATTGAACTTGTTTTTGAAGGTAAAAACAAGGAGTTTGGTGCTTATGAGCTCCGTAAAGCTTCGGCCAAGCGTCACAACATGTCGATGCTCGTAATCCTTATCGTCCTTCTCATTGTCGCACTTCTCGGTTTGCTTGCCAACACCGTGATGAACAAAGCCGAAGATCGCCCCGAGGACCAGATTGAACAGACAATGATTGACTATTCGGCCGATGAGCAGCAAGAGGAAGACCAGCAGGAAGAACCCGAGCAGCAGCGCTTTGAGGAGCAGCAACCCGAGGCCCTTCCCGAGGAAATCCTTAACACCGTGAAGTCAACCGAGCTTCAGATTACCAAAGACGAAGAAGTCGTTGAGGAAATAAAGAGCCAGGACGACCTCAAGGATACCGATACCGCTGTGGGTACGACCGATTTTGACAAGGGTACTGACGACCTCAACATCGTGCGCGAGCACAAGGAAGAGGTTATCGTCGAGGAAAAGAAAGAGGCACCCGTTGCAGACAACCGCGTCTTTGACGTTGTGGAACAGAAACCTCAGTTCCCCGGTGGCGATGCCGCCCTTCTCAAATATGTCGCTGACCACATCCGCTATCCCGCTATGGCACAGGAAAACAATGTTCAGGGCCGTGTAGTTGTCCAGTTCGTTGTTACCAAGACCGGTGCCGTCGGCGAAGTCAAGGTTGTCCGTGGCAAAGACCCCGACCTCGACAAGGAAGCTGTCCGCGTTGTTAAGACACTTCCCAAGTTTGTCCCCGGTAAGATGAATGGCCACGCCGTGAACGTGTGGTACACTCTCCCCATCCAGTTCAAGCTTCAAGGTGTCTGATTCTCCTCCCAGTGTAATGAACTAAATTCATTATAACCTCTATTTTGCACCCCGCAGGTTCAATGCCTGCGGGGTGCATCACTTTTTTTATCTAAAAATTGATGCCGTTAAAATAAATCACTATCTTTGTAGTGGGTCGCGGTATCGCGCTCCGAGACTGACTAAAACTTATCAGATATCATACTTATACATGAAACTTACCTTTAATATCAATTACCGAACCGAGTGGGGTGAATCCCTTTTCATCACCGGCTCTGATAAAGCATTGGGAGCCGGCGACCTTGAGCATGCCGTTCCCATGCGTCTGACAGGCGATAGTGACTGGAAGGCCGAGGTGGAGATTCCCGACAGTGTCTTACACTTTGACTACGGATATGTCGTCCGTCACGAAAATGGAACAGTGCGTCACGAATGGGGACCGAAGCGGCTTTTTGTCCACGAGGCCGATGCTCATCGCATTTCAGTTTATGACCGTTGGCAAGACCAGCCTTGGGACAAACCCTATTATGCCTCGGCCTTTGTTGATTGCATCCTCCGACGTAACAACCGGGCTGCTGCCGTGCTCCCTGTGGCCGGAATGTTGACGCTAAAAGTCACTGCGCCGATGGTGCGCCCCGATGAAGTAGTCGCCGTCTGTGGCGAGAATCCCGCGTTGGGACTATGGGATCCCGCGCAGTCCGTCGTGATGAGTGACGCAGCCTATCCCGAATGGGCAGTCAACATCCCTGTCGGCGATATTAAAGGTTCGTCACAGTATAAATTTGTGATACTTAAAAAGAATACCCTCGCCCTTGTCGCGTGGGAAGGCGGCGAGAACCGCACTCTGAATGTCAACCCCGCAGCCCCCGACGAATGTATTGTCAGCGCGGGACAGCGACTGATTAACCCCCTTGCTACTTGGCATGGCGCCGGTGTCGCCATCCCCGTGTTCTCGCTACGCAGCGAGGAAGACTTCGGCGTGGGCGACTTTATGGACCTCATGAAGATGGTTGACTGGGCGGCTTCGACCGAGCAGACGTTTTTGCAGGTCCTCCCTGTCAATGACACTACCATGACCGGTACATGGACCGACTCCTACCCCTATAACGCCAACTCGACCTTTGCTCTGCACCCCATGTATCTGCGCCTTCAGGAAATGGGGCGTCTCAACGACACTGAGCGTCAGCGATATTACGATGCACTCCGACGCGAGTTGAACGAGCTGAAACAGATTGACTACGAGCGCGTCAACAATGCAAAAAACGCGTTTACCCGCGAGCTGTTTGACCAAAATGGTGCCGAGACGCTTGCCGGTGACGATTTCAAGTCATTCCTTGCCCGCAACGAATCATGGCTGACACCCTATGCCGCCTTCTGCGTTCTTCGTGACATAAATCACACCCCCGAGATGGATAAATGGGGCGAATATGCCGTTTATGACAAGGATAAGATTGACAAGTTCATCGAGAAACACCGCCATGACATCGAGTATGTCTACTATATCCAGTATCATCTCGACCGTCAGTTGAAAAAAGTGCGCGAATATGCTGCTTCGCATGGTGTGGCTATAAAGGGCGATATACCTATCGGCATCTCGCGCACAAGCGTGGACGCGTGGATTTCTCCACGTCTGTTCAACCTCGACTGTCAGGCCGGCGCGCCGCCCGATGACTTCTCGGTACTCGGTCAGAACTGGGGTTTCCCCACCTACAACTGGGAAGAAATGTCGCGCGACGGCTTTGCTTGGTGGAAAGCGCGTTTCCGCAAGATGGCCGAATACTTCGATGCCTACCGCATCGACCACGTCCTCGGATTCTTCCGTATCTGGCAGATTCCCATGGATGCTGTCCACGGATTGCTTGGCGTGTTTAATCCCGCACTTCCATTCTCTGTCGACGAGTTGCGTTACAACTATGATTTCTGGCTCGATGTCGACATGCAGACACGCCCCTACATCATGGACTGGTTCCTCGGCGACTTCTTCGGCGAGTTTACCGACGAGTGTCGCAACACCTTCCTTGTTGATGCCGGTTACGGACGTTACCACCTGCGCCCCGAGTTTGACACCCAGCGCAAGGTTGTCAATTATTTCGCAAGCAAGGAGAAAAACGACAAGAACAGCAAAATCTGCAACGCCCTTCTCGGCCTGATCGATCAAGTGCTCTTTATCGAAGACCCCTACGAGAAAGGAAAATATCACCCGCGCATCACAGGCCAGTTCACATACGCCTACCGCGCGTTGAACGATTATGAACGCTGGTGCTTCGACCGCCTTTATAACGACTTCTACTATCGCCGCCACAATGACTTCTGGTATGGAAAGGCAATGTGGAAACTTCCTCACCTCATTGACGCAACCGACATGCTCGTCTGTGCCGAAGACCTTGGCATGATTCCTGACTGTGTTCCTGCTGTCATGCATGCCCTTGAAATCCTCTCGCTCGAAATCCAGCGCATGCCCAAGGACCCGCAGGCTGCTTTCGGCAACACATGGAGCTATCCATATTACTCGGTATGCACAACCTCGACCCACGACATGGACGGAATACGCCGCTGGTGGGAGGCCGACCGTGCGGCTACCCAGCGTTTCTACAACGAGGTCCTTCACGAGCCCGGCGAGGCTCCCCTCTATGCCGAGCCGTGGATATGTGACCGCATCGTCTCGCTCCATCTTGAGTCGCCGTCGATGCTCTGCATCCTCCCGTTGCAGGACTGGCTGTCGATGGACGGCGTGATTCGCCGTCAGGATCCACGCGAGGAACTCATCAATATCCCCGCCAACCCTCGTCATTACTGGCGTTACCGCATGCACCTCACCCTTGAGGAACTGAACAATCAGAAGGACTTCAACACCATGCTCCGTGACAAGATTCTTGCCTCGGGCAGGTAAATGCAGATAACAGATAAAAAATAACAGATAAAAAATTTCAACCTTTTTTATCTGTTATTTTTTATTTGAAATTTGAATGGCGTCACTTATTTTTTATTTATTATTTGAAATTTGGACTTAAAGGATTTACTTGACAGCGAGGCGGCGCGAATCAATTCTCCCGCCTTCATAGCCGACGACCCCGTGCAGTTTCCCCGTCGTTTCGATGACCCGCGCGACATCGAGATTGCCGCGCTTCTTTCGGCTACCATTGCATGGGGCAACCGCAAGATGATATGCCGCAACTGTGATAAAATGCTTTCGTTGATGGGCAATCAGCCGTTCAGCTATATGATGGATGAGGGATATGAAGAACTTCCCGACGGGAATATTCACCGCACCTTTTTTGTCGATAATCTGCGCCACTACATGCGCGGACTGCGGCGCATATATGCAGCTCACGGGTCGTTGCAGCAGTTTGCCCGTCACGAAGATATTTCATCCGACAATGCTCCCGCGTGGAAACTCGTCGAGGGCATCAATCGTGAGATTGCCGCCGCCAACGATAGTGTTTGCGATTCGCGGTGCCTGCCGCAGAATCTCGCCACGACCGCACTGAAACGCGTCAACATGGCTCTCAGATGGCTCGTGCGCAATGACGGGATTGTCGACATCGGTATATGGGACGTGATTACTCCCGCGCAGCTCTATATCCCTCTTGACGTTCATGTCAACGACACTGCGCGCGAGCTCGGACTGCTCACTCGGCGCAGTGCCGACCGTCGGGCTGTCGATGAGATTATGACTTCGTTGCGACGTTTCAACCCCGATGACCCTGTTCTCTATGATTACGCCCTTTTTGGCATAGGCATGAAGTTGTAATCACCTGTTTAGTTATCTTTGTGGTTTTAGAATGTTGTTATTAAACAACATCTTGAATGAGAGTGTTGCAAAACTGAGTTTTGCCCCGAGTAATATTTAATCCGTTTGAATAGCCGTAGGTTGCGCAAGCGCAACCTACGGCTATTCAAGGACGCAATCTTATCAGATTGCTATTGCGCCACATTAGACCTCTACTTTCCGACACCGATTCCGACGCAATATCTACCTCAAAATACAGAGGCTTGTCGACTAAACATCTCGATGCAATTATCGAATTTTGCAACACCCTCACGGGAGACCACTATACCCGGTACAACAGTACCATCCATGCAGGAATGTCACTGCTTTATCGTCAGACATGTTTTCAACGAAATAAAAGAGTCCATAACACTGCTGAGTTTTTAGAGGGAGTTATGGACTCTGTACAAATTCTGAAAATGTGCTGGCAAGTCTTATCTGACAATAATCTTGCAGGTTTCTGATGTATTCCCTTTATCAGTGAGAGTTACGAAATAAATACCGGATGGGAGATTATCAGTGGGTATAGACACTTGCGTTTCATCGGCTTCGATCATGAGGTTCATCATGGTCGAACCATTAAGGGCATTGACTCGGATAGTGCGCACACTTGTAGAAACGGGCACATCCACAACTACCGGAGTCCCCTTGGACGCAGGATTTGGCTGTGCTGTAATATGATTTTCTTCCTTGACAACCTTTGCGACTCCACTCGTAGCCTTGTCAATGCGATAGAATCTCACCGTCTGCACATAGCGACCTTGTTCATCATGCCAATTGTAATTAACCTGTGCAAGAATGCTGTTGTCGGATTTGAAGAACTCGACGCTTGGTTTACCTTCGGCGTTGCCCGGCATGGGGAAAGTGTAAATCACCTGATTATTTTCGTTGACGACCTCCAGACCTGTATAATGGACTCCAAATGTAGTGCGTTTATAGTCCGTTTCTCCATCGCCGTCCCTGTCTGTATCCGTAATGCCGAAAAGATATTCTTTAGCAGATGGTGAGCTATCTGAAATGAATTTGCTCTCTCCACCTTCGGCGACTTCCGCTTTGAAACGTACATACTCGAAAGCCTCGTCATCGTTGAAGAAAGTCTGAGAGAATGGCAGATATACACCACCGTTCCAGTCGTTTAATTTTGCGACATCGTTGCAGCGAGGAGTACAGAAGTTGCTGATTGGAACCTCCTCCCATGAGCGTGTACTCCACTCTCCATTGTATTTTTGAGTCTGTATAGTGTAGCGGTAAGAGAAACCCCACATACCTGAGGGCTCAAGGTAAGCCTCAATAGTTCTGAGATATTCCTCAAATTGATACCATCCATTGCCTTTTTGAAAGGGAATGTTTATAAAGACTGAATTGTCTTCTACCCTGCTGCCGTTTTGAAGAATGGCGATTGTCACTGACGGGTCTGTATATCGCAACGTCTCGAAGATGTAATTGATGAAGGCATTTCTTCGGGCTTCCATATCAGAAGTGGGCGGTATGCCGTCCGCCTCATCTATTGCAAAGCGGGACTCCTTGATCACACGGGATTTTTCCTGTGTCCCGGTAGAGGCTCTTTCCTCCAAAACGAAATACGGACGCAGAATGGGGAAATTGAATGATTTGAGAGGTTTAAGCTCAAAATCAAAGATTTCAGCCGAATACATCGTACTACCGTCCCAATATCCGTATTCATCCTTGGAGAAATAGATTGCGGCTTCGCCGTTCTTCATGTACTGACCGGGGATGAAACGGGTGTCAGCTCCGGTCATCTCCTTCACCAGAGTCTGCGCAGAAACGGCAGAAACACCGGTAAGAGCAGCTACGATTGTGATAACGTGAATTATTTTCATTCCTAAATCGTTTGTCACCACTGACTCTGTGGAGAGATTAGTTAAAGAAAACGTGAGCCAACTATGCCACGTCTTGATTTGAAGGTCGCAGGAAACCATTAGCACAGATGTAACAATAGCAGCCCACGCTATATGCGTGAAATCCACTATGCTAATCCTCGTGCTATTTGTCGAATTTCTTACGTTCTCAAATCACAAGATTACGCATAACGTTTCTTTTTCAAAATGTCTTGTCGGGGACATGTCCCAATCAACTGCAAAGTTACAACATTTTGCGGTTCATGTCAATAAACCGGCTAAAAATACCAGGGCCGGCGCATGAAATTTA
>DLAR01000050.1 GCA_002494015.1 Porphyromonadaceae bacterium UBA7042
CCCCACTGATTTTCTACTGAGCCCTGACACGACCATGCTACCAACCGGAAATATCCGCAGACACGAAAAAAGGCCGGAATCGCTGTTACGATTCCGGCCTTTTCAGTAGCGAGACCGAGAATTGAACTCGGGACCTCCGGGTTATGAATCCGACGCTCTAACCAACTGAGCTATCTCGCCATCGTTTTGACGGGTACAAAGGTAGAAACTTTTTTTATAACGGCCAAATTTTTTGCATGTTTTTTGCGCAAAAAAACATGCAAAATTTCAAATCAGGAGCTAACCCACTGTCTCTTAATATCACACAAACATTTTATCCTTTTTTTCATCTCATTACAAAATAAATTTATTAACTTAGCAAAAACTTTTCGGGAGCGAAAATCGTTCTAAAGAAAATTTCTAATTATTTAATTTTTATACTTTATACTGAAATGAAAGCATTAAACATCATGCTGGCTGTCGTAGGCGGTGCTATTGCCGGTGCAGCCGTAGGACTTCTCTTTGCTCCTGAAAAGGGAGAACGCACCCGCAAAAACATTGTAGAATACCTCCAAAGCAAGGGCATCAAATTGCAGAAAAGCAAGATTGAAGAACTTGCCGACGAAATCGCTGAGGAACTTGACGCCAAATAATGGCAAAAACCTCTTGACTCAATAAAAAGCTTTCCGTCTCCCCATGTGTGGGAGGCGGAAGGCTAAATAAACAAAAAAATCAACATCACCTTATTATTTTATTTCGACAACATGAACTGGATTTATGCTTTTTTAGGCGGCGCAATCGTAGGTGCCGGAGCCGCTATTCTTTTTGCTCCTGAAAAAGGCGAGGACCTGCGTGCCCGCATCAAAGACCTCCTACGCAAAAAAGGAATCATCTGCAGCGACAGCGAAATTGACGCATTGGTCGAGCAACTGACCACTGAAATTGACGATTAATGAAAATTATGGCCGAGGAAAAGGAAAACAAGCTCCACACCCTGTGGCTGGAAGCAAAGGATTACATCAAGCTAAACCTTGACTATGCCAAGCTGACCACTGCCGAGAAGCTGACAGTGTTACTGGTGGCAGTTTCCATGTGCCTGATTGGTTTTGTCTTGGTGTCGTTGATAATGTTTTTCTTATCAATGGCCGTTGTGCGGTGGATTGCCCAATCGACAGGAATAACTTGGGCCTATTTCATCATGAGCGGATTCTACATCCTGCTGCTCGTACTGGCGGTTGCGCTGCGCAAAACGTTGATTGTAAACCCTATTTCGCGCTTTGTGTCCAAACTATTTTTCTAAACCGCAAAACACTGATTTACAATGACGAGCAAACGCAAAGCACTGCCTCACGAAACCGACAGCTGGAACGGTTACACTCTTGAAGAACTGCGCTATCAACGGGCCTACACGTCGGCACGGATGGAGATACAACGTGCCGGGCTTCAGCGAAACATAAGCAACTTTAACCTGACAGGCTCGGGATCTAATGTTCACGGCGGCATACTCGGAAAGATGTTCAATTCTCTCGGGTATATCGACATCGGCATTTTCGCTTTCAAAATGGGGCGACGCGTGTTCAAGATTTTCCGTCGCCTTAAACGATAAAAACAATAGTGTCGCGCCACAAGCGTGACGCTATTGTTTTGACCGCTCTCCCCCCTCTATTCAATTTCATCACTTATTGCTAATCTGACAATGAACAACTATATCGAAGTGCGCATCGACCTTGACCCGTGCGACGAA
The DNA here is from genome assembly GCA_002494015.1 of Porphyromonadaceae bacterium UBA7042. GTDB lineage: Bacteria > Bacteroidota > Bacteroidia > Bacteroidales > Muribaculaceae > Duncaniella. Next base: position 1,724 of record DLAR01000050.1, read on the forward strand.
GTAAGCACCGACCTTTTGGCCGCTTTTCTTGCCGAGGCCGGTTATGAAACCTTTGTCCCTGACGAGACCGGATTGACAGCCTATGTGCGCGAAGAAGATTTCTCGACCGAAAGTCTCGACCAAGCCGTAACGCTGAGCGGCGTTCCCGAGCGGGCGGCAATGAAAGTCACCCACACCCTCATCGAAGGAAAAGACTGGAACGAAGAATGGGAAAAGAACTACTTCCAGCCCATCGTCATCGGCAGCCGCTGTGTCATTCACAGCTCGTTTCACCACGATGTTCCCCGTTGCGACTATGACATCGTTATCGACCCCAAAATGGCATTCGGAACGGGGCATCACGCGACCACGTCGCTTATACTTGAGCAACTTCTGCAACTCGACCTCAATCAGAAAAGCGTTCTCGACATGGGTACCGGCACCGGCATACTCGCTATCCTCGCCTCGATGCGCGGAGCCAATCCGGTAAAGGCAATCGAGATTGACGAGTTTGCATTCACCAACGCGGTTGAGAATTTAAAAATCAACCATGCCGGCAATGTGGACGCGCAGCTCGGCGACGCACGGCTGCTGAAAGGAGTCAGCGGCATAGAGGTGTTTATCGCCAATATAAACCGCAACATCATCACCGGCGACATCGCCGCCTACACGGCAACCCTCGCCACCGGGGCGACAATGCTGCTCAGCGGATTTTACGAGGACGACATCCCCGTGATTATGGAAGCCGCCGCGCCTCTCGGGTTAGTCGAAGAGGGACACACCGTCCGTGACAACTGGACGTGCCTGCGCCTTGTCAAATCGTGAGCCTAAAAAAATCTGAGTCAAAATGCCCCGTAAGTGAAACTTTTCGGGGCATTCTGCGTCTAATGAGTCAAAAACGCCGTAAAAACAGCAAAAAGTGAGCCAGTCCCGCCAACAGAAGTTCATGCAGCTTGTCAACGAGAACAAGCGCACGATTTACAAGGTATGCTATATGTATGCCTCGGGGGAAGATCATCTCAAAGACCTGTATCAGAAGGTGCTCGCCAACCTATGGCAGGGAATCGACTCGTTTCGCGGAGAGGCCAAAGCGTCGACATGGATTTACCGCACGGCCATCAACACATGCGTCACCTACTACCGCCGCCACGACCGCCACAACAACGAGATGAGCTCGCTTGACACCATCGCCAATCTCGCCGATGCCGGTGACAGCGGCCGCTCGGAGCAGATAGCCGAAATGTACAGGCTCATCGGACAGCTCAACAAGATGGACAAGGCTCTGATTCTGATGTGGCTCGACGAGCGAAGCTACGACGAGATTGCCGACGTGACAGGCATGACCCGAAACAACGTCGCCACAAGGCTGAGACGGATAAAACAACGACTAATCGAGCAAGGAAAGGAGGACAGATAATGAACATAGAAGACCTGCGCCGGTCATGGAACACCCTCGACACCCGGGTTGACGAACTTGAGGAATCCACCCGCGAACTGGAACGCCGCATAACCGCCAACCGCGTTACCACGAGCCGCGACAAGCTGAAAACCATAGCACGAAACATGGCTATAGCATGTTTCGCCGCCATCATGACAAGTTTCCCGCTGTGGAAAATGTCATCGACAATGGTATTGATACTGTGCGTGTTTTTCCTCGTCATGGGAGGTATCCAAGTCCACACCTACCTGACGACCGATGCCATCAACCTGTCGCGCATGACAGTCGCCGAGGCCCTGAAAAGCGTCTACGACCTCGAAAAGATGAGATGGCGCAAGCGGGCTTTCGGAATGATTACGGGCATCCCGCTGTTGCTCTACATGCTTTATTTCTTCCACTCGATTGACGAGCCGGTTATTTTCTACGGCGGCTGTACCGGAGTGGCTGTCGGGGCAACCATCGGCCTCATAATAAACCACCGCAATGTGGAATTGCTGAAAGAGATGAGGCGCGAGCTTGAAGACATCTGATGACAGAACATAAATGGCGTGGAGAAGATTGAATCCTCCACGCCATTTACATTTCACAAAAATCTGCAACCGAAATCAGATTTTACCGACAAGCTCGATGCCGGGTTTCAATGTCGCCTCTCCCGGTTTCCAGCGGGCGGGACACACTTGGTCTCCGTGCTCGGCTACAAACTGCGCGGCCTCAAGCTTACGCAAAAGCTCGTCGGCATTACGGCCGATGCCGTTGTCCTGAATCTCGGCAATCTTGATTTCGCCGGCAGGGTTCACGACAAACGTGCCTCGATAGGCAAGAAAGTCATCGGTGTTGAGTGTGCCGAAGAAATCGGCGAGCATACCGGTCTTGTCGGCAAGCATCGGGAACTTCACCTTGCGTATACTTTCGCTGGCATCATGCCAAGCCTTGTGGGTGAACTGAGTATCGGTAGACACGCTGTAGACCTCGGCACCGAGGGCCTTGAACTTGTCATAGTTTTCAGCCATATCGACCAACTCGGTAGGACACACAAACGTAAAATCGGCCGGATAGAAAAAGAAAATCGCCCACTTGCCCTTGATGTCGTCACGAGTCACAGTCTTGAAATCTCCGTCGACATAGGCGGGAAGCGAAAATTCGGGTACAATTTGATTGATAATAGTCTTCATTGGAATAAACACATAAATTAATCTCATCAATAATAACGCATAGCGTCAAAAAAAGTTTGTCAAATCAAGTTTAATGCAAGGCAGGTTAAACGATATTGTGTATCTTTGCAACGTTTTTTCAATAAAATCCAACATTATTATATTTCTATGATAAAAACTGCAACTTTATTCACATGCGCGCTTCTCTCGGCAAGCGCGCTTCAGGCAGCGCCTCTTTTCGACGAAATGTTTGACACGGAAGAGGATTTCAACCGCTGGACTGTCGTCGACTCCAATGATGATGACAAGACTTGGATATTTACCGCTGACGGGACTCCCTCAAAGGTATATTACAGCTACCACTCGGCCAACTCGGGCGACGACTGGCTGATTTCGCCGTCAATAACCATCCCCGAGGCGGGAACCTACATGGTCAGCTACGAATTTGTCGGCAGCAGCTATGGCGAAGCCATGGAAGTGTGGTGGGGCAACGGACAGTCAGTCGATGCGATGAAAAACCTCGGTGCGTCCTATGCCGACATAAAAGGGGAGCGTCAGGGAAACTATTTCCTTTTTGAGGCTCCGGCTGGCGAAATCAACCTCGGATTCCATGCCGTGTCGCCACCCGACAAGTTCCGCCTCTACCTCTGCTCGGTCAGCATCGTCCCGGCTGCCAATCCTGTTGACCTCCGCGTTTCCGAAATCCTCTCACCCGTAACCGGCGAGGGACTGGGACAGGAGACCGTTACCGTAACTGTCAACAATGACGGCCTTGTCGATGTCGATGCATTTGACATCGCGTTCTCGGTCGATGGCGGAGAACCTGTCGTCGAGAGGGTCAACAAAACCATAAAAATCGGTGAAACTATCGAATACACCTTCAATGCCAAGGCCGACTTGTCGACCCCGCGAGGCAACTTCACCATAAAGGCTTGGACCTCTCACCCCGACGACATCGTGCCCGCCAACGACGCGACTCAGATCAAAGTGCGCCACATCGCTCCTGCCGGAATCCCCTACTTCATGGGATTTGAGAGTGACGAGGACACATCGAGCCTTTCAACTCTAAACCTGAACAACGATGACGCAGAATGGCACATCGCCATTGACAGCTTTTTCACCAAGTTTTCACGCTCGGGTTCAGCCTGCATGGGTTACAACTATAACAGAGAAAATGCCGGCAACGACTGGTTTTTCCTTGACCCGCTTGTGATGGAGGCAGGACATTATGTGCTGCGTTTCTGGTATTCGGCTACCGAAAACCATGCCGAACGCCTGAAAGTGTGCTACGGGTCTGCCCCGACTCCCGAGGCAATGACAAATGTGCTGTGTGAATACGACCCTCTCACTAATGAAAACTATCTCGAATCAATAAATGTCTTCGAACTGGCCGAAAGCGGAAAAATCTACTTCGGATTCTACTGTTTCAGCGATGCCGATGAAAACTGGCTCGTAATCGACGACATATCTATCGACAAAATCGACAACACGTCGCTCGACCTGATGATTTCATCCGTAACCCAGCCCGGGGCATATCTGCGCACTGCCAACAAGAAAGACCTCGTGTTTGAGATGCGTAACATCGGCATTGTTGACACCGAGGCTACCGCTAAAATATCAATTGACGAAACCGAGGCAAAGTCAATGACCATCGAGATTGCAAAACAGGAAATCAAAACCGTGACGGTCGAAAACATATTTGCCAATCTTGCCGAAGGGACACATACCTATCGCATCGAACTGACATGTGACAACGACAACGATGCCACTAACAACGTAGCTGAAGGAACCGTTACTGTCCTCGGCGATGCCGCAATGCTGTGGGACATGGAAGACGGCAAGCTTCCCGACGTGTTCACCTACCGTGTCGAAGACTCTGCGACCGTTGACCCCAATGCCGGAGACGAGTTCAACAAAGACGGATTCGGTATTTTCAGCCTCGAAAACTACCTCCTCGGCACCCATGCGCTCGCCGCATCCACATGGTTTACCGAAAATAACAAACAGGCCGACCGCTATATCGTCATGCCGCGCGTCAGGGTGACCGGCGAAAATGCCCATTTCGCTTGGAACGCAAACTCCTATAACCCCAAATTCCTTGAAAGCTACAGAGTCGAGGTTTCAAAAAGTGATGACGTGTGGTACAACTACTCGACCGTATTCTCGGCCAATAACGTCCCGGTTTCGGTACAGACCGAAGGCATCGACCTCTCGCCCTACAAGGATTGCGATATTTATGTCGCGTTCCACATTACCACGACCAACGGCGAGGCTCTGCTACTTGACAACATGGGATTCTACGGAGACGTTGAGCTTATACAAAGCTCTATCACCGACATTTCCGGTGATGCTGCCGATAACATTGAGATCTCGGTTGTCGGCGACACAGCCTATGCCCCTGAAGGAACCAAGGCTATCGCCGTCTACGACCTCGGAGGCCGCATGATGGTGTCGGCCGACGGTGACAAAGCCGATCTCTCGGCTCTCGCCCCGGGTTTCTATATCGCCCGCGCTATAACACCTCGCGGAACTGTCTCGACAAAGTTCAGCCGCAAATAACACGGCATAGACATCTTGCGTAACCGAAAGGCCGGTGGCACCGTATGTGCCACCGGCCTTTGCCATGTAAGCGGCTGTCTGGAGAATGTGTTGAGAACCCGTAAATTACATATACATGCCGCAATAAAAAAAGCCTGCCGCACCGAAGTGGTGCGGCAGGCTCGAGTGACTTATATCAGTCTGTCTGATTCGTTAGTTCAGAACCGACGAGATATTGAAACGGGAGAACTCGATGTCATTGGCGGCTTTCTTGGCCATCGACTTGTCGAGCTTGATTGACTGACGGAGGTTAGAGGTGAGCATCTGCTCGTTGCCGGTGCGGGCACCGAGGATGGCCATCAGATAATAGGTAGTGGCATCGGGGGTGTTGATGGCGGCGAGTGTCGACTTGGCCTTGCTGTAATCCTTGTTAAGAATCTGGGCAAGCGCGGCGTTATTGCTCTTGGACGCGCCAAACGACTTGACAGCGGCGCTAAGGTCGCCCTGACGCAGGTAGAATACACCGAGTGCCTCGCCGAGCTCGTCAAGACCGGCTGCCTTGCCGAATGCCGTGTTGGCGGCACGGTAATCGTCGTTGAGCAGCGAGATAAGACCTTGGTTCATCTGAGCCTCGGGAGCCGAGGGGTCAAGGCGTGAAGCTTTCTTGAAACTTGCCATTGCGGCATCAAAGTCCTTCTGACGGTACTGGACTTCGCCGAGGTTGTTGAAACCGCGATAGTCGTTGGGGTGCAGACGGGTGGCGGCGGTATAGATTGCCTTCTTGCGGTTGAGGTCGTCGGTCAGCGTGGCTGCATAGAGAAGCTCGTCAACGCTGAGGGCGGCAGGGTCGTTGTCGACAAGGCTGTTGATTTCGGCATCGCTCTTGCCGATCACGTTAACGCTTGCAGTGATGCGCGAGTAGCGGAGCTGGGGCAGAATCTCGTCGGCAAGCTGGTCAAAGACGCTGGAGAGGTTGCGGATTTCGCGTTCGCGTTCCTCGGGATCCTTGTACATCGAGAGGACGCTGAGGATAAGGTCCTTGTCCTGAATGTTGCTGGCGGCGACAAGACGCTGGAATCCTTCCCAGTCTTCGGGGGTGAACTGGGCGGTCAGTTCGCCGAATTCTGTAACCTTGTCTTTCTTCAACTGGTTCTGAAGATAGTTCTGAGTATTGCTTTCGCGGTTCTGGGCGAGCTTGGTGTTGAAATTAAGGGAGCCTTCGGGCGACGCATAGGACTGGATGTTGATTTCCTCAATCACGCGGGCTGTATCTTTGGATGCAAGCACGAGGTCGCGGTTGAGACGGAGGACTTCGTCGCTTTTCAGCTCGCTCTCGCGCAGATTGGCCTGATTGATGAGGAAGTGTATGTCGGCCTGATATTTCTCGTTGATAATGCGCTGGAACTTGTCACTTGCCACTGCCGGTGCGATGGTGCCGGCATCGGCGAGGGCCGAGGTGGCTATGACTCCGTTGGCCACTTTCACGCGGGGCAGAACATATTTCTTCCCTCCTTGGTCAACCGAGAAGTCAAGGAACAGCTCTGACTTCATCATCTCGGGTCGGTAGACATAGTTGACCGGGATTGTGACCATCCCGCCACGATCGTAAGAAACAACCTGATTGTTGCCTCTCACCTTCTCGCCCTGAAATGTCATTGGAGAAGACATTTCCTCGGTGCCGTCAAACACGAGATAAGGCGTGACGGTGACCGACGCGTTCTTCACAAAGAACTTGGCAGGAATATTGGCCGAAACTGTTGCCGGAACATTTGAGCCTACAACTTCAAGCGGATTGGGATTAACCGTAAAGTAGTCGGCTGCAAAGGGGTTCATTTTTTTACCGCAGCCGGTCAGCACCAAAGCCGAGGCCATCAGGAGCGAATAGCTCAATTTTTTGTCCATAAAGCAAATGTTATGTATTAAGAATGTTTATTTTCCGTTATCCGAGAGCACACTGCGCCACGGGTCATAATATATGTATTGCAAAGTTAATAAGAATTACACATAATCCCACAACCATTTAACATCTTTTGTTGAAATATTTCCATACCCCCGAAACAACACCGCGCCTCTCCTGCCCCGGAGGGGCGCGCCGACTCTCAATGTCACTAACTTAACGGTATAATTGCATGGATAAATCAGTCACCACGCCCTCTGTGGGTCAC
>DLAR01000046.1:0-3640 GCA_002494015.1 Porphyromonadaceae bacterium UBA7042
TACAGCTATGCTCCCTCTGTGTAATAACGAGTTAACTGAAAGATGCTACCACTTTGGATTAACATTTGTTATGAAACGCCCTCTAAAAACAATTTTGGCCCGGAGAGCCTAATGTCAAGACTTTCCGGGCCAAAAATTCTGTCAGGTATTCGCTATCTTATTCAGCCTTTGCGAGGTTGATACCAAGTTCGATTACCGAGGTAGTTTCAATCACCTCGGGAAGTCCGGCAAGGATACCCGGGAGAAAAGCGTCTGCCATCCCAGCCATGTTTTCATCGCTTTTTGCAAGCTCTATTATCATATTGACGACATCCTCATCCGACAAAACAGGAGCTAACACCTTGAGGATGGGGAGCAACACGTCTGTACCAAGATAGAAACTGGTCGCATTGAAATCTTCACGAGGTTGGAAATCCTCGCCAATGCATTGGCCATAGGTCACAGGGATACCATTGGCAAGCATGGGAACCACCTGAGTCATCAGACCTTCAATCAAGGCATTAATATCAAGAGCACGCGATGACTTCGATGCCATAGCGACAGTAGACTTGATAATGGCTGCAGGATCAATATAAAGACGCAGAGTGTTATCGCTTTCAACGACATAACGGGCAAAACCTTTAGGCGATTCTATCACTGTGCCTGTAGGGTCTTTGGTGTCTACATATTTCGCAGTCACGCTACCGTCAGCGCCAAGAGTAACACTTTTCAAAACATTATAGAGAGCAACAATGGACGGAACCGTCTCTCCATCGGGATTAGAGGGATCCGGGAAAGACAGTTGAAGTACTGTCATTCTCAATACAAACCATGCCGGATATTCCGTCGGAACCCCACTTCCCCAAATATCAATCGGCAATCCCTTTGTAGATTGCCAATTCATTCTTATTATATTATCCATTTTGGGCTCTACACCGTCCCAGCCATCATCCTCATAAAGCTCGGGAAATGCATAAGTTCCGGCCATCGAAGTGTTCTTGAGGGCGATTTTGCTGATGTTAAGTGACATTGTCTCCTTGGTGACGTTGCCAGAATATTCAAATGTGCAGTAATCGGCAGTAGCGGTTCCCTCAAAAGTGCAGTTGTCAGCAGAACCGACGAGGTCTACAGGAAACGAAACAGAAGCCGAACCGGGGATTATTGACGAGGTGGGAAGTGCAAACGCAGGCTGATTGTCAGCTCGGTAAGACATCATGCCACCGATAATGGCACTGAGGTCAAGCGGCGCACCTGCAATAGTGATAACACCTTTAGACCCGGCAGTCGCATCGGGAGCAAATGTCACGACCTGACCGGTCACAGCCTCGTTGTCGAGATTAAGCGTCAGACCGTCGGCCTCGGTATAGGTCTTGGTTTCAAGACTCTCGCCGGGGAGCTTGTCATCGTCTTTACAAGAGGTAAACATGCACAACACACCGGCCATAGCACATAGATAAGTGAACTTCTTTTTCATTTTACTCTTAAATCAATAAATAATTTTGCGAAATGTCTTGGCAAAGGTACACATTTTTATCAAAATACAAAAAAATTAAACAATATTTAGCACCAATCGGAGAAAAATAACTACCTTTGTGCCTTGTTTTACGCATAATCACAATAGATATAATCACGACAGATAATGAAACCAATTTACCGAATATTTCTAATGTGCCTGATTGCCATGAGCGCAGTAGGGTGCATACAGGAGGAGCCGCTGAATGCCGAGTGTGACATCATCACCGTCATACTTCCGGGCAACGTTCTGAACCGCGCGCCGCGCATTGATAATGACAAGGTCGTGCTGATTGTCAAGAACGACGTTTCGCTGCTGGCACTCGCACCCGAGTTTGAACTGACACCGGGCGCGACCATCAGTCCCGCAAGCGGCACAACGCTCAACTTCGTCTTCCCGCAGACTTATACCGTCACATCACAGGACGGCAAATGGAGCAAGCGTTACACAGTAGAGGTGCAGCGCAACAACACGATCAGTCTCGATTACGGCTTTGAGCATGTGAGACAGATCGGCGCGCTGGGCGGCACATGCCAGTATGACGAGTTCTACGAGACCGGCACGGCAGGAAACGAGACCCTCGTCTGGGCCAGTGCCAACAGTGCTTTTTCGATGACGCTGCAAGGTTCCACACCCAACACCTTCCCCACCTATCAGGGAGACGGCGGTGTAAACGGCAAGTGTGCCGTCCTTGTCACCCGCAGCACCGGCAGCTTCGGTGTCCGAGTCGGCAAACCCATCGCGGCCGGAAACCTCTTTATCGGCAACTTTGACGGCACCAACGCCCTCAAAAACCCGCTTCAGGCCACCCACTTCGGCACCCCGTTCTATAATATCCCCTCCACATTCAGCGGATATTACAAATACACCCCGGGGGAAACTTATTGCGAGGCTGACGCCGACGGGAACTTTGTACCCGTGCCCGGAAAAGTCGACATGTTCAACATATATGCCGTCCTTTTTGAATCGGTTCCCGACATGGAGTGGCTCGACGGCTCCAACGTGCTCGCCGCCGACAATCCCAACATTATCGCGACGGCGGAAATCCCTGACCGCCAAGCAAGCGAGGAATGGGTCAATTTCACTGTTCCCTTCCGATTCCGCGACGGCAAAACTATCGACCCGGACAAGCTTGCTGCCGGACGCTACAGCATCACAGTGGTGATGAGTTCAAGCCAAGACGGCGACTACTTCCGTGGCGCAATCGGCAGCACTCTCAGCGTCGACGAGCTGCTGATAACATGTTTAACCGACAATTGATGATGATGATGAGAATTATGAAAAAGTTCAGCATAAGCTTAGGCGCGCTGCTGATTGGCTCCCTCATGTCGATGCAGGCAGCCGTCGGCAACAATAAATACAGTAACCTCCTGTCGGGCATGGGACTCGAATACGAGGTCAACGCCGGAACAAGTATCGGCGGTGCCTCCCCGCTTCCCCTGCCCGCCGAAATACGCCACATCGACTCGTATAACCCCAAGCTGAACCTCCAGATTGGAGCGACGGTGACAAAATGGCTTGACGCTGACAAGGTGTGGGGTGCCGCTGTCGGTGTACGTCTTGAAAGCCGCGGCATGGAGACAAAGGCCCGAGTCAAGAACTACGGCATGGAAATTCTTGACAACCAGAAAAAACTCAGCGGGCGATGGACCGGCAGTGTCCACACCAAATATCAGTCACAGCAGCTCGTATTCCCGGTTACAGCCGTGTTTCGCGCCCATCCGAGACTGAAAATCAACCTCGGCCCGTATCTTGCCTATGCTTTCAGCAATGATTTTAACGGATATGTCTATGACGGCTACCTGAGAGAGGGAAATCCCACAGGTGACAAATATGTATTTGAGGATGATTCAAAAGCATCCTACGATTTCGGCAGCGAATTGCGCCATTTCCAGTGGGGAATGCAGACAGGCGTGGCATGGACAGCCTACCGCCATCTGCTTGTGAACGCCAATCTGACATGGGGATGCAACGACATCTTCAAGTCGTCGTTCAAGACAGTCAGTTTCAACCTCTACCCCATCTATCTCAACGTTGGGTTCGGGTATCTTTTCTAAAATTACAGTGAAAGGTAAAAAGAGGGTATTGCAAAACTGAGTTTTGCCCCGAGTAATATTTAATCCGTAAGGATTATTCTTTGAATAGCCG
>DLAR01000046.1:3911-4040 GCA_002494015.1 Porphyromonadaceae bacterium UBA7042
TCGCAACCCCCGGAAACATATCATAAAAAAATAAATCTGTAAAGATTTTTCATGATGCGACGTGATTGAAAAATCTTTACAGATTTATTTTTAATCCGTTAATCTGCCGTAGGTTGCGCAAGCGCAACC
>DLAR01000034.1 GCA_002494015.1 Porphyromonadaceae bacterium UBA7042
TTGTTATTAAACAACCTCTTAAATCGCAATCTGACAAGATTGCCTCCTTTGAATAGCTCCGGGTTGCGTCTCTGCAACCCGGAGAATAGGTTAAAGGGATAATGAATCTGCAAAGATTCTTCTTTTGCATTCGAGAAGAATCTTTGCAGATTCACTTTATTTGATGATATGTTTCCGGGGGTTGCGGAAACGCAACCCCCGGCTATTCAAAGAATAATCCTTGCGGATTAAATATTGCAATATTACTCGGTGCAAAACTCAGTTTCGCAACTCCTCCTGTTCAAGAAAAAATCCTATCGGGTTTATATAAAGGCAAAATCCTATCGGATTTATATATATGTGGTTACTATCATAGGAATCGGGGGTCCGATGCTTTTACCACCGGGCATTTCTTGTTTTGTACACTTTTCCAACTTTTGACCTTCTTTCGGTCTTTGAAACATGCCACGCGCAAAATTTTTTTGCCCGAAATCCATGCCGCGCGCAAAATTTTTTCGGGAGAAATACATGCTGCGCGCAAAATGTTAGGGTGTTATCGGGGCTCGACGGCGGTGACGATGCATGTCGACGCTCCGCGCCACGGGAGGGTGCCGTAGAACCGCTCGTAGGTGACGCGCACGGGCCGTCCCGACCCTTGGAGCGACTGCATGGCTCGGGCCACAGAGTCGTCGGGAATGGAAAAAACGAAGTCGCGGGTGTAGACGCGGGTCGTGTCGGTCAGGGCGGTCTCGGAAATCATTTCGCCTTCAAATGTCTTGAAAAAAATGCCGCGCCGCTCCACGTTGGTGATATACCCGGTCATGCGCGAGTCGGTGACATAGGGGGTGAAATAGCGGATATAGATGGTTGCTGCGAGGGCGACGATAACAATTGAGAAAAACCACACCCATCCGCGCCTGCAACCGCGCCGCTTGGAGGGGAGCTGCGGAGTGACGGGCGGTGTGTCGTCAAAGTGAATCCGGCGCGAGGGTTCCTGCGGCTCAGCGGCAGGACGTTCCGGTTCTGACGGGGCGTTCTTGTCGAAGTCGTGGAGGAAGTAGTCGGGGTTGTTGTCGTCGAAATTCATTGTTGCATAGTGGGTTTACGTTTTTTGCGCAGGGAGATGGCTATGAAGGTGAAGATGCCGAGGAGGATGAGCAGCAGGGTCTGCATCCCCATGACGAGGTTGGCAAACGAGGTGGCATATTCCCTCGTCAGGCCCGGGATTCCGGCCGAGTAGAGGCTCAGGCCGAAGATGATGGCCCACTGCCACGGGCCGATGCCGCCGTTGGAGGGCACGCCCATCGAGATGCTCGACAGGACAAAGCACACGAGAACGGCGATGGTTCCGTAGCGCGACACTACTTCGGCGGTCAGCGGGAAGGAGAAAAACGCCACATAGAGCTGGAAGAAGTAGCATCCCCACACGAGGCATGTCAGCACCAGCCAGCGGCTTTTGCCCGGCATCTTGACGATGACGGCGAAACCTTCCCACAATCCTTTCCACAATGAGCGAATCTTGGCAATCACCTTGTTGTCGGGGTACTTGACAAATACCAATGTCACCAAGGCGAGACAGGCCACGATTCCGGCCCAGAGGGCGGGAGAGGTCAGCAGGTTTATAACGCCGTTATATGCATCGGGGTTCTGCGAAAGGTATTCCATCAGCTGCGGCCCGGCGAGGAGGAATGTCGCGGCGGTGATAATCGCCACCGTCACGGTGTCGGCGAGACGGTCGGCCACCATCGACCCGAAGACGGTCGTGAAGGGCGCTTTTTCCTCGGCGGCGATGTAGCCTGTGCGCCACACCTCGCCCAGCCGGGGAAACACGAGGTTGACGGCATAGGTGCCGAAGATGCTGAGGGTCAGCTCCCACAGCGATGCGTTGATGCCGAGCGCGCGCAACTGTATCTGCCACCGCGCGGCACGGAAAACGTGGGAGAACACGCTGACCACAAGTGCCAGCCCTATCCACCAGAAATTGCAGTCGCGGCGGATGATTTCCATCATCTCGCCGAAGTTGATATTGTGGAAAAGCAGCCAGCAGAGACCGACGGTGATGACGAGCGGAAGCCCGTATTTCAGCAGATAGGTCCAGATGGTCGCTTTGCGTGATTGCTGTGATTGGATGTCTTGGTTCATCGCATTAATTTGTTAAGACTGCGCAAATTTAGTGAAAATTTCCGAGAAACAAGTATCCGCTATCTCCCCCATAGTGGTATGGATGGGAAATAGCGGATATATGGCTTCTTTGAAAAAACAGGATTTTACCCGACGATATACTTGCCGATTTTCAGCATCGAGATGGCCCGGCTGACGAGGTAGGTGGCGAGATAGGTCAGCGTCGCGGTGGCGAAAATGGTGACCGGTACGGGCAGAACCTCGTTGAGCGGCGCGAAGATGTAGGGGAGAAACAGCATGTGCATCAGGTACATGCCATAGCTTACCGCCGAGATGCTCATGACTGCCCCATAGACTTTTTTGCCGGAATAGTTTATCTGCTTTATGAGCATGAACGCGCCGAAACTCATCAGCACCGGGGCAAACGACGTGGTCTGCCAGCTCAGCTCAAGCAGCCTGACCTCATCGACCGTGAACGACCGGGTGTAGAACCACCAGATACATATCCCGTAGCCCGCGAGAAAGCAGGGGAGCGCGACGGCGAGTGTCTTTTTCATGTCCCAGTCGAGATATTTGCGTATGTAGTGGGCGAGGATGACATATCCGACGTAGCCTGACACATAGTAGAACAGCGGGAAGGGGTTCCACCAGCATTCGCCGAAGATGTCGCCGAAAATCTCGTGGGCGTGCCAGAAAAGGGTCGTGAACAGCCACAGCAGGATGTAGCATTCCTCCTCGCGGCGGCTCACACGTTCAAGCCACGGCGTGAGAACAGGCATGATGATGTAGATGCCGAGCAGCATGTAGATGAACCACAGGTGTGACGCGCGGGGGATGAAGTTGATGGCAATCTGCGCGAGGTTGGCCTTCGCGGTCTCGATGGATATTTCACCCCACAGGGCAGGTAGCACGGCATAGATGATGAGCCACAGTGCAAACGGCACTACCACGCGCATCAGCCTCTTGCGGAAAAATGTCCCGGTATCGGTGCGCAGCGGAACGAGCAGATAGGCCGAGGCCATCAGGAACAGCGGCACCGCCGGACGCACGAATCCGTTGATGAGGCACACGCTCCACCGTCCCAATTCCGACGGAAACGAGAAGGAATAATCATTGGAATAAACACACTCCGAGGCATGGACGACCATAACCATGAAACAGGCTATGACTCGCAGCCAGTCAAGAAAAACTACACGTTGTTTCGGTGGCATAGCACTAAGGTAATTGAGAATTGAGAATTGACAGTTGAGAATTGATGATTTTTCTTTTCGACAAAGTTAATCAAATAATCCTAACGTCGTGCGCCGTGACACAAATGTGTTAAAAATTGGCAGAAAGGAGACATTTTGGCTGCCTCTCCAAAAAGAGCGGAGCCGCTACTGTCAGGGGTGGCGGCTCCGCAAAAGGATAAAATGAGGAATCGGGGTTAGAAGAAAAGGAATCTATGCTTCTCCTTTTTCTGTTTTTTTTCATGGAGGATTCCACGGGCGACTGCGGCCTCGGTCTCAGTCATCGGGTGGAAATTTTTGTACTTGGCCGGAAATCCGATGACGGTAACAGAGCCTCCGCGCAGCCATCCGCGTTTTTCGATGATATATTGCGGCTCGACGAGTACGTCGGCGTTATTCTCTTGTAGCATCTGTGCCGTGATGTTGCTTTTGATAATCGCTATTGATACAGGACGGAAGGGGTTATAGTTCCATCTGTAAGTCTTCTGTATCTTTTCCTTGCCAATTTCGACATCGGCAACTGTGAAATTTACGATTTTAGTGTCAACCCCGTAGGCCGACGAGGTGTGGCGCACCGATGAGCATGAGCACATCAGCAGGGCCATCACTGCCATGCAGAATAGTTTTAGTTTCATTTTGCTCATTTTTTACAGTGGATAGGGGTTATATTTGTGTAGGTTGCGGGATAGCCTTCGACAATCACATACTTGATTGTCTTGCGACCGAAAAGGTTGCTCTTTTTTTTGATTTCATATTGGAACGCGACAAGCACGTCGGCATTCCCGTTGGCTTTGAGTGCCTCTGCTACGGCAGTCTCAATGACTTTTTTCTCGCCGCAACGGCGCACTGCCTTTGACGGCTTGTATTCAAATCTGATTTTCTTTTGCGACACTTGCAGGTCGGCTTTTGAGAGGCTTGACACTGTAGTCTCTACCGGGACAGTGGTTGATGTGTGTGAAATTGAGCTGCACGATGAGAGGCCAAGTGCTATGATTGCAGCAACTAAGAAAACTACTTTTTTCATGCGTTTTTGGTTTAATTGGTTAATATATATATTATTGGTCAATGGTGTGTTATTAATCTTTTCACAAAGATAGTTAAAATGGTTTTATAAATATGTTGCATTTGACCGCCTGTTTTTAACGTTTAACCGCTATTTTGGCTATGTTACTACTGATGAGTCAAATGTGTATGTATGAGATACGGTCGTACATTTCATGTCTGTGAATAAATTATATCTTTGCCCATATAAAAATGGAAGACTATGAAGAAATTGCTATGTTTATTATTGATGGTTGTGGCGGTGATGCTTACGGCCTGTCATGACGACGACAGTGTGTCGGTAGGGAAGGTGTGGGTTTATTATGGCTACGAAGTGTCACGGCTTGACGATGGGGCCTATATCATAAAGAGCAAGGAGGAGTATCGTCAAGTCATGGGAACCCCGATGCCGGGTGACTGGAACATAGACTTTGGCAAAACCACCCTTGTTATCGCTAAAGGAACTGTTAATCAGGGAATCAGCGGGATTAAGGCTGAAGGAAACCTTGGTGATGACGGTGAATATATTGTCAATGTGACTCTCACGCTTAATCTCACCATGCCGATCGAGACATGGGGTATCGCGATAGTCATGCCGCGGTCGTCAAGTAGTGATGTAACACTGAATGTTTCCCATGTCAACGCCTCTCGGCCAGAGTGACGGCGCGGAGTGGGGAGAGGGCGACCGAGGTGGCTTTAAACACGATGTCACGGGCGGTCACGGTGAATTCTTTTCCATCGGGCGCGGGGAGGGGGAGTAGTATCTCCTGCAACGCGAGGCCGGGGGTGCGGGCGGCTTTGTAGACTGCCTCTTTGGTGGTCCATGCAAGCAGCAGCAGGGCGGGGGAGTCGTAGGCGGCGACCTCGGCCGGTGTCATAAAGCGCGGGGCGACGCGGAGCAGCTGCTCGCGCCATGTCTCGGTGTCGATGCCTATCGACACATCTTTCTCACGCGTCACGGCAAGCAGGCACCGGTCGGCGCAGTGGGAGATGGAAATCATCCCCTCAAAATCACATCCCTTGACCAGCGGCCTCCCCTCCTCGTCGTGGTCAAGACGCGCACGGTTGCCAAGTGCTTTGGCAATCAGCGAAATGGCGGCGTATCGTTCGCTCTCGCGACGGCTCATGCCGTCACCGGTATCTATCGGGGTTTCATATATCTCAATCATGACGGATGGTTTTTAGCGCGTGCAGCATGTCGCGCGACACGGTTTCCACGACCGGCGCGATGCTGTCGGGCGCAAATCCCGCATCGACATCGATATACATTGCCCCCGACACGACAATCCCGCTGTCGGCGGCGATAAACTGTACCGGGGTCGCGCTCCCCGCGCGGGTGACGGTCATGGTGCAGTCGAGGCCGCCCTGCGACGTGAGCCGCGTCATTTCCGAGTCGGCGCCGCCGCTGTTCAGTGCCATCCGTTCCGTGCGGTTGGCAATCACCTCGTCGATATTATCGCGTGTCACGGGTGTGAAAGTGCAGTAGATTGCTGTCCCGGGGAAATAGCCGGGGTAAGTGATTGTAAGCCACACTGTCCCGTCTTGCTCCTTGCGTTCTGTCGATGCCGAGGCATTTGTCTCGAAATGCAGCGGGACTGAATCGGCCGCCACATATTCACCGGCAGGAATCTCGATGCGTGGAAAAGCCACAGGCCGCGGCACCGCCCGCTCCTCGCGCCGGCATCCCGTCAGGACAAGCATAATGGCAATTGCCACGCCCGCTCTGCAATAGCGTCGCACCGTGGTGTGACCGAGCCGCAAAATAGGCATAATGAGCTAATCTATAAATCTTAAACTAAACCTTAAACCGTTTTCGTTTCATCAGGCTGCACGCCCGGCATGACCTTGACGCGTATACTCGCGATGCGGTGCTGCGTTACCGACAGAACAAGGAAACGGCATCGACCGTAGACAATTGACTCCTTGTCCTTGGGAAAGTCACCCTTGATGGCAAGCAGCATACCCGCCAGAGTCTCGCAGTCTTCGGTAACGGCGGCATAATCTTCCTCGTCAAGTTCAGTGGCGCGGAAAAAGTCGTTGAGCAACGTTTTGCCGTCAAAGACAAATGTGTTGTCGGGCAACCGTCGGTAGGTCTGTTCCTCCTCGTCATATTCGTCGTTGATGTCGCCCACGATTTCCTCCAGCACGTCTTCGAGAGTCACGATGCCCTGTGTGCCGCCAAACTCGTCGATGACGATGGCGAGGTGGACGCGCCTTGTGCGGAAATCTTCAAGCAGGTCGTCGATCATTCGCGACTCGGGGACATAATAAGGTTCGCGCATGAGCGACTGCCATTTAAACGTCGGGTCATCCATGCCTATATGGGGCAGCAGGTCGCGCGAATAGAGCACGCCCTGTATGTTGTCCATCGAGTTTTCAAACACCGGGAGGCGGGCAAACCCGCTGTCAATCACAACCTTCATCACCTCGTCAAATGTCAGGTCGATGTCAAGTCCCGTCACGTCGACACGCGGGGTCATTACCTCTGACGCGGTCGTGTCGCCGAATTTCAGGATTCCTTCGAGCATGTCCTTGTTCTCGGCGGCCCCGACGTTGGCTATTTCAAGTGCCTGACTCAGGTCGTCGGCTGTGATTTCCTCCTGTTTCTTGGTGACTACCTTGTTGACAATCACCGAGCTGCGCACGAGCAGCGAAGAAAGCGGATAGAATATCTTGGAGCAGAAAGTAAGTCCCCCTTCGGCCATTTTGGCCCATCCGAGGTTGTTGGAGTTGGCATAAAGTTTCGGGAGTATTTCGCCGAAAAGCAGGATGAGGAATGTCAGCAGCACCGTCTGTAGAATGAAACTCCACACCGCGCTCATTCCGGCAAAAATCGGCCCGAGCGCAAAGTTACACAACACGACTATCGTCACGTTGACAAGGTTGTTGGCTATAAGTATAGTGGCAAGCAGGCGTTCGGGTTTCCGCAACAAAGCGAGCACGCCGTCACCCTTGGGGGTGCCTTCGAGTTCTTCACACTGAGTCGGGGTAAGCGAGAAAAAAGCGATTTCGCTACCTGAGATAAAGCCGGATATAAACAAGGCACACACAGCACACACGAGTGCGATAATCCGGTCAACCCCAAACGGGGAGGAAAGCGCCAGCGTGACGGCGCTCATTATACACGACACGGGGTCGGTAGACGGGAAAGGGTCTGAGTCCAAAAGGAGTATTAGTTAGTTAGACATAAGTTTTCCCCGCAAAATTACAAAAATAAATCAATATATCAAAAGATTATCAGCCGACCGCTCTCCTTGCTCGGGAATGATTGTTCCCCGGCTTGCTTTCTTGAGCGGCGATGATGTGCACGGCCTGCATCGAAAAAAAATGCGTGCCCGGTGCAAGGATTCGAGCAAAGACGGATTTATAGAGATAGAACAACCCATCAAAATCAGAAAAAGTAATGAAAAAGAAAAATTTATTGTTTACAGTACTGGGACTGGGTGCCCTGTCAGTAATGCTTCCTTCATGTATCGATGACAATGATAATTCTAACGGGCTTCGACTTCCTACCGCCTTGGTGACGGTGTGTCCCGAGGATGACGGTTCTTTCATCATGCGTCTTGACGACGAAGTTCGCTTGGTGCCTGTCAATATGAAAAAGTCTCCGTTTGATGATAAGGAGGTCCGCGCGCTTGTCAATTACAGCGATGTCGAAGTGCAGGAAAGCACCCTCCGCAATGTCCATGTCAACTGGATTGACAGCATCCGCACAAAGCTTCCCGTGGAAAGCATGGGTGAACTCGATGTGGAAAAATTCGGTGACGACCCCATTGAGATTGTGCGTGACTGGGTTACAATCGCCGAGGACGGCTATCTGACACTCCGAGTCCGCACTATCTGGGGGACACGGAATATTCGCCACAACATTAACCTTCTGACCGGCATAAACCCTGAGAATCCTTATGAGCTTGAGATAAGGCATGACGCCAACGGTGACACCGACGGCCGGTGGAGCGACGCCTTGATTGCTTTTAACCTCAACGGACTTCCCCGTGAAAACGGTGACGAGAATAAGATTGTCTTGAAATGGAAATCGTTCACCGGTGAAAAATCGGCCGAATTTGACATCAAGATGCGTCCCCTTCATGAGGAAATCGACCCCGCCGGTCTGCTCCCTGCGAGTGCCATAGAGTAACGGGATGCTTTATAGGGAGTGTTTCGCGACAGCTTTATGTGTCGTGAATCACTCCTTTCATGCAATCTTTTAAGCTCTTTCGGAGTTTAGTAATAAAAGGTTGTTATTAAACGACCTCTAAGGATAACGACGCGGAATGATATCATCGGAAACTGAACAGGAATTACAGCTCCTTCACCTTCTGAAACAAGGCGGTGATGCCGCCGCTCACAGGGCACTGTATTCGGCCTATATACGTCACTTGACAGCCGTGTGCTCCCGCTATGTGGCTAATGATGAGGATGTGAAGGATGTGTTGCAGGAAAGTTTCATCAGGATATTTTCTCAGATAGCGTCGTTTGAATACCGGGGAAAAGGCTCGCTAAAGGGATGGCTGACAAAGGTGACGGTCAACGAGGCGTTGAAGTTTCTTAACCGCAATAACCGCATTACGTTTGTCGAAATGACCGAAAACGAGCTTGATTTTCATGATGAACCGCCTGACATAGACCGGATACCCGCCTCGGCGATACACTCGCTTATCAGGGAGCTTCCCGACGGGTACAGAACCATATTCAATCTGTATGTCATCGAGAATAGAAGTCACAAAGAAATAGCAGCGTTGCTCGGAATCAAAGAAAGCACCTCGGCATCTCAGCTTCACAGAGCGAAATCAATGCTGGCAGCTAAGATAAGGCAGTATAACGTATGAAAGAAGACTGGTTACACAAGATTCATGACCGCATGGCCGACTATGAAACAGACGAGCCTGCCGGACTGTGGGCTCGCATCGAGGAGAAAAGTTCCCCGGTAGCGACGCGGAGCGGCAAGCCGGGGCGAGTGGTGCCGTGGAGGTGGCGGCGGTGGATAAGTGCCGCCGCGATACTTCTTGCCGTAGTGTCGGCCGGTTTATATTTCATCATTCCATCGGGTGATGGTGCCCCCGTGCCGGATTTGATACCCGACATGTCGGTGCCCGGCGGTCAGATGGCGCAGGTGGCAGCTCCGGGCGTTGATGCCCCCTCGGCGGGTGTTGCCATGAATGAGGGAGCGTCCGGCCGCAAACGTTCTGTCGGCACGATTGCCGTCGACAACTCTCCCGAAGTTGCCGACAGGATTGATGTCAGGGAGGAAGACAAGGCGCATTGTCATCCCTCTGACTCTGCCGTCACTGAGCGAGACTCGCTGATAACCCCTCAGGTTAAAAAGCCGGATTATCGTGACAATGATGCCGGCTGCCGCAATATAGCGTCGGTCTGCGCGCCGCGAAACACCTCGAGTAGGATGTCGTTTTCCGTTAAATTTTCGTCGGGTGCCGCCGATAACATCTCGGGCGGTTATTCAGCCGGGGACCCTCTCGTGAGCAGTATCGGGTCTGACAATTCGGGTTGGGAAGACAATCCGGTATTGGGTATATTGCTTTTTAACCGAGGCAAGGACATAAAGACATCTGTAAAGCATCGCCTTCCAGTCAGGGTGGGCCTTACCGTGGCATGGGACTTCAATGACAGGATGGGGATTGAGAGTGGCTTGGGCTATACGCGTCTTTCGTCTGACATCAGGGAGGGAAGTGACTCGCATTATTTCACAGGGGAGCAGAAACTCCAATATATCGGTGTTCCGATTAATTTTAAATACCGGGCCTTCTCGTTGCGCCGGCTGGATTTTTATGCCTCGGCCGGAATCCTTGGCGAGAAATGTGTATCGGCTGATGTGGACAAGAAATTTGTCATTGACAATCAGAACAAGGGAAGCGCGAAAGAACGTCTGCGCGACAGGCCGTTTCAGCTCTCGGTCAATGCGTCGGTCGGACTCCAGTTCAACATTGTAAACAAGGTAGGTCTCTTTGTCGAGCCGGGAGTCAGCTATTATTTTGACGACGGATCCTCTATCCGCCACGTCTACCGCGACCGCCCCCTTAATTTCAACCTCAACACCGGCCTCCGCTTTACGCCGGGCAGATAGCTTGGCGTGACTGTTCCGGGAGCCGGGAATGCGGGCATCATCGGGTATTAGCCTTTTGATGGGAAATCATGCGAAGCCACTGCTGCGCGGAGTCGGCATTCCACATTTGCTCAATGCCGGGGCAGCGAATGGCGCGGGAACGGTGACGCGACGGCGGGGGCGAGGTGATTTCGGCGGGTACGGGGGCTGGGATGACCGGCGCGGCGGGACGTTCCTCCTTGACGGGCGGGGCGGGTTGCTCTTTTGGGGCCGGTTCGGGTTGCGGCTCGGGCGACTGCTGCTGTTGTGCTTCGGCCTGCTTTTTCTTGCGACGGGTCTCGGCGGCCTTGCGGGCGATGGCCGAGCGTCGGATGGCGCGGTCCATCGCGGGGCGGAATGTGCGGAAAAATTCCATGACAAACATGTTGCCGTTCAGCGGCGCGATCTGCGATTCGAGGTATCTCTGAATCACATAGACGGTTACTTCAAACACATGGGGGAGGACACCCTTGGCCATGAGGGTCTTGATGCAGTCAGTCATGATGGCGCAGTAGGCGCGGTCTGAGACCATTAGTCGGGGTTTTTCTTGGGTTTTCTTCATTGTGTGTAGTATTTTTTCGCAAAGATACTACATGAAAAGAGGGGGTGTAATGCGATAATGTCGCTTTGTTCAATGCATAATTTACAATTCACAATGCATAATTCATAATCAGATGTGAATATGAAATTTGGCGCAGGCGGCATCGCGTTAGAGCCGCAATGT
>DLAR01000095.1 GCA_002494015.1 Porphyromonadaceae bacterium UBA7042
TTTTTAAATGAAAGAGCCGTGAGCGGTCTCGTCAAATATACGGTCATATTTTTTGCATTGTGACGAAAATTTTTGTAACTTTGCAGAGAAATCCCGCGCATGTGGCGTAATTGGTAGCCGCGTTAGACTTAGGATCTAATGTCTCAGGACGTGGGGGTTCGAGTCCCTTCATGCGCACCCCTTGAAGCCAGTCATCTGTCGGTCAGTTGACTGGCTTTTTCGATTTTTAACAGCCTCAAAACCTTGACTCAATGAGTGACGAAGAAGATGTAGTACCGGTTGAACACGGAGACGGGGAGGAGACTCCGCGTCAGATTGAAAAGTTTGATTCCCGGATTATTGTTGACACGACCAACGACGTGGTCAGGCATCAGTTGCGCGGCATGTTCCAGAGCTGGTTTCTGGACTATGCGAGCTATGTGATTCTTGAACGCGCGGTGCCGCATGTCGATGACGGTCTCAAACCGGTGCAGCGACGCATCCTCCACTCGATGAAAATGCTTGACGACGGGCGTTTCAACAAGGTGGCCAACATCGTGGGAAACACCATGCAGTTCCACCCCCACGGCGATGCGTCGATCTACGAGGCCCTCGTGCAGCTCGGGCAGAAGGACCTTCTTGTCGAGACTCAGGGTAACTGGGGCAACATACTGACCGGAGCGTCGGCTGCCGCCGGGCGTTATATCGAGGCGCGTCTGTCGCAGTTTGCCCTCGACGTGGTCTATAATCCCAAGGTCACCGAGTGGACTCTAAGCTATGACGGCCGCAAAAAGGAGCCGGTTACTCTGCCGGTAAAATTCCCGCTGTTGCTCTCGCAAGGGGTCGAGGGTATCGCCGTGGGGCTGTCGTCCAAGATTTTGCCCCACAATTTCAACGAAATTGCCGACGCGGCGATAGCGTTTCTGCGTGGTGAGGAATTTGTGCTTTACCCCGACTTCCCCACCGGTGGTTTCATTGATGTCTCCCGTTATAACGACGGCGAGCGTGGTGGCGCGGTGCGCATCCGTGCCAAGATTGAAAAAGTCGACAACAAGACTTTGGCCATCACTGAAATCCCCTATGGCAAGACGACTGCAACGGTAATCGAGTCGATTCTCAAGGCATTTGAGTCAGGAAAGATAAAAATACGCAAGGTGGACGACAATACCGCCGAACATGCCAATATCATTGTGTATCTGCAACCCGGCACGTCGAGCGACCGCACGATTGACGCGCTTTATGCTTTTACCGACTGTGAAGTTTCCGTGTCGCCAAACTGCTGCGTGATTTCTGAAAACAAGCCTCATTTCCTCGGGGTCAGCGACGTGTTGCGCCACAACGTGAAGATGACACGGGAGATATTGCGCCGCGAGCTTCAGATTCTGCTCGACGAGGCTATGGAGCAACTGCATTTTGCCTCGCTTGAACGCATTTTTATCGAAAAACGCATCTATAAGGACAAAGGGTATGAGGAAAGTGAGAACCGCGAGGCGGCTATCACGCATATCCGCGGCCGTCTTGAGAAATTCACAAAGCATTTCATCCGCGAAGTGACCGACGATGACATCGTGCGCCTCTTTGAAATCAAGATGGGGCGCATCCTCAAGTTCAATGCCGACAAGTGTGACGAGCAGATTGCTGCGTTCAAGGCCCGCATCGACGAGCTTAACGACCGTCTGGCTCATCTGACCGACTATACCATAGCATGGTTTGAAAACCTGAAAAAGAAATATGGCGAGGCTTTCCCGCGCCGCACCGTCATCCGCAGTTTTGACAACATTCAGGCCGCGACCGTGGCCGAGGCCAACGAGAAACTATACATCAACCGCGAGGAAGGGTTTATCGGAACCGGCCTGAAACGCGACGAATTCCTGTGTAACTGCTCGTCGATTGACGACGTGATAGTCTTCTACAAAGATGGCCGCTACAAGGTGGTAAAGGTTCAGGAGAAGATGTTTATCGGAAAAAACATCCTCTATGTCAACGTGTTTACCCGCAACGACACCCGCACGATTTATAATGTCATCTATCAGAACGGCAAGGGCGGCACTTATTATATGAAACGTTTTGCCGTCACGGGAGTGACTCGCGACAAGGAGTATAACCTCACTCCCGGTCAGCCGGGATCGCGCGTGGTGTGGTTTACCGCCAACCCCAATGGGGAGGCCGAGGTGGTAAAAGTGACGCTGAAACCAAAACTGAGGCTGAAGACATTGCAGTTTGACGTCGATTTCGCGGCACTCGCAATCAAGGGGCGCGGGGCGATGGGAAACATCGTGACCCGTAACGAGGTGCACCGTTTCTCGCTTAAAGAGAAAGGGACATCTACACTGGGCGGCCGCGAGGTGTGGTTTGACCCGGACATCCTTCGTCTGAACTATGACGGCCGGGGCGAGTTCCTCGGGGAATTTTCGGGCGATGACCAAGTGCTTGTGATTCAGAAAAACGGCGAGTATTACACCTCGACGTTTGATGCGTCCAATCATTATCCCGACAATATACTCCGCATCGAGAAGTTCCGTCCCGAGGTCGTGTGGACCGCTGTTCTAAATGATGCCGACCAAGGTTATCCCTATATCAAGCGTTTTACCTTTGAGTCGTCGGCAAAGCCGCAGCGATTCCTTGGCGAAAATGAAAAATCGACCCTTATCCTTCTGACCGACACCCGCCATCCGCGCATCGAAGTGACATTTGGGGGTGATGACGCGTCGCGCCCGGCCATTGAAATCAATGCCGAAGAATTTATCGCCGTCAAGTCGTTCAAGGCCAAGGGCAAACGTCTCACGACATTCGCAATCGAGTCGGTCACCGAGCTTGCTCCGCTTGTTGCCGACGAGGAGGAGGCTGACGGTGAACCACAAGAGTCTCCTGAGGTAGAGGAGGTCGAAATCACCGATGAGGGCGCGTCGGAGCTGAGTGATGACGAAGTGCGTGACGAAATCACGGGGCAGCAACGTCTGTTCTAACCATTTGAACGATGAAGATTCTGAAATACCTCTTTCCTGCCATCCTGACCGCGATGGCGATATTTTCGGCCAAGGCCGGTGACTCGATTAGTGTCATTCGTCCCGTCATGTCGGCCTACACGGTCGAGGCCGGGTCGAGCCATCTTACCGATACCTATCTGACCCCGCTCAAGTATACAGGATGGCACGCCGCACTCGACTATGAGCGTTATCAGGCGATGCGTTTTGACCCTGAGCGGTGGGTGATGCGTCTGCACGGAAATCTCGGTATCGACCGGGCTGCGAATCCGTCGCGCAACGCCACGATGTGGAGCCTGATGCTCTCGGCCGACTGGGGGATGATGCGCAAGTTCCGTCCCGTGGATAATCTGACGCTTGCTGCCGGCGGTTCTACCGGCATCGATCTCGGATGCCTCTACAATTCCCGCAACGGCAACAATCCTGCCTCGGCCAAGGCCGCGTGGACGGTAAACCTTACGGGATATGCCGCTTATAAGCTGAGAATAGGCCGTCTTCCCGTCACGCTTATGTACCAGCCGACGTTGCCTGTTACAGGTGTTTTTTTCTCGCCCGATTATGGCGAGCTTTACTATGAGATTTATCTCGGTGACCACGGCGGCCTTGTCCACGGTGCTTGGTGGGGCAATTATTTCAGCCTTGACAACCGTGTGACTGCCGACCTGCACCTCGGTGCGACTTCCCTGCGGGTGGGTTATCATGGCAAAGTGTTCTCTTCCAAAGTCAATGACATCACAACCAACATTTTCACTCATTCTTTTGTCATCGGGGTCTCGTGCGAGTGGATGAGCCTCAATCCCCGCCGCCCCGCATCACGGGATGCACGCATTATTAACGCCATTTATTGAAAATGAAAAAACTGTTCCCCTATATATTAATGTGTATGGCTGCGGTTCTGACCACGGCCTGTCACGAGGTCAAGGAGCATGCCGACAATCCGCGCGGAAACTTCGAGGCCCTGTGGGCCGCTCTTGACGAGCATTACTGTTTTTTTGAGGAAAAAGGGATTGACTGGAACGCTGTCCGTGCAAAGTATCTGCCTCGCGTCAGCGACGAGATGAGTGACGAGGAGCTTTTTATCGTGTGCAGCGACATGCTTGACGAGTTGCGCGACGGCCACACCAATCTTTCCACCCCTTTCGCCACATCCTATTACCGCAAGTGGTGGAGCGACTACCCTCAGAATTACTCGGCGCGGCTTGTTGAGCAGTCCTACTTCAATTTCAACTACCGGTCGACCTGCGGCATGGACTATGGTTTTCTTAGCGAGAACATCGGCTACATTCATTACAGCTCTTTTTCCTACACGGTCGGGGAGGGGAATCTCGACAATGTGCTCTACTATCTTCGCACGGCGCAGGCACTTATCTTTGACGTGCGTGACAATGGGGGAGGCGATATGACAAATGTCGAGACAATCGTGGCGCGTTTCATCAGCCGTCCGACCATCGTCGGGTACATCTCCCACAAGACAGGGCCGGGGCACAATGACTTCTCTGAACCTCGCCCTTACACCTATAACCCGGCCGGACAGGGTCGCGTGCGCTGGGGCAAGCCGGTCGTTGTGCTGACCAACCGCTCGACGTTCAGTGCTGCCAATAATTTTGTGTCGGTTATGAAACTTCTTCCCGGCGTGACTGTCGTCGGGGCGACTACAGGGGGCGGGAGCGGTATGCCGTTCAGTTCCGAATTGCCCAACGGCTGGGGGGTGCGTTTTTCGGCCTGTTCTGTCCTTGATGCCGATGGCAACACTACCGAGCAGGGTGTGGACCCCTCGGCCGGATGTGCCGTCGATATGGATTCTCAGGCCGCGCTCGATGGGCATGACACGATAATTGATTTCGCTGTCGACCTGATTCAGTCAGGCTCCCTCGCCGCCACTTTCGACCGTTGACAAAAAAATCATTGCCTCGGAAGTAGGTTGTACCGAAATGCTGCTTACTTTATGAGATTGCAAACTGAGCCCGCAGGGCGATATTGTGTTAAACCCCGTATGGAGCGTAGCGGAATGCGGGGAAAGAAGATGCTCTCTAAAGTCAGAGCCCGTAGGGCGATGTGATGGTAATGAGTCGGTTACCATCACATCGCCCTACGGGCTCTGTTATTTTGGTTGATACCGATACCCCGCATTCCGCTACGCTCCATACGGGGTTTAACACAATATCGCCCTGCGGGCTCTACGAAATTACCGTTAAGTAAACAGCAGGATATCGCGCCGTGATATGGCACGGTGTAAAATACGAAGATGTGATTGCAACAGGATCGCGGCAGAATCGCCAATTGTGTGGCTACACGTTCATGACCCTAATATAAACCAAGACGGCGGTGCCCTGCACAGGGAACCGCCGTCGTCCGGGTGATTGTATATCTGTTAATATTCTATTTTGTAACGCGTTCAAGCCACTTGAGCATTCCAAACATCGCTCCCATCGAGATGAGGCAGACTGCGAGGAATACCGCCCACGCAACCCAGATGGGACACTTGTTGTAAATCAGCGGGCCAACCCACAGCATGAGGTTGCCGACGGCAGTCGCACCGAGCCACAGGCCCTGACAGAGACCTTGCATGTGCTTGGGGGCTACTTTTGACACGAATGAGAGTCCCAGCGGCGAAATAAACAGCTCGGCGACAGTCATGAAGAAATAGTAGAGGATGAGTACCCACCATCCGGCTTTGGCCACGGTGACTCCTGACGCTACCATCTCGCGGAAATCGGTTCCCGAAGGATAGTCCTGTACAATCGAGAAAATGGTGAGGAACAGGTAGGCGATGCCGGCGAGTCCCATGCCGATGGCGATTTTCTTGGGAGTGGATATTTCCTTGCCGCGACGTGACAGCACCGCGAAAAGCCACATCACAACGGGGGTCAGGATGATGACGAAGAAGGGGTTGACGGCTTGCCAGATTTCGGGCGCGATGGCCGAGGTGTCGACAAAGTCACGGGCAAACAGCGACATCGAGGTGCCGTTCTGGTGGAATGAGAACCAGAAAAAGATAGCTACGCCGAGCACGGCAAAGAGGGCATACATGCGCTGGCGGATTTCCTGTGCCATAGCGCGTTTTTCCTCGGCGGTATACTGGATGGATTCTTCCTTTGCCTTGCTGACAGGGGTGGGAAGGCCTTTTTTGGTCACGACGAAAATAAGGAGCGAGATGAGCATTGCGCCTACCGAGGCAAAAAACGAATAGTGAACGCCGGTGTTGAACACATCGAGGTATTGCGTGCAGAACTCTTGAATGCTATTTGCCCCGGTATGGCCGACCGAAGTTGCGAGGGCATAAAGCTGGTTGATGTTCTCGTTGGTCATCGAGTCGCTGACGCTGAGGAACTGATGGCACATCGCGGGGAACGATGCGTCGTAGACCATTCCGTTGACATCGAGCCACCAACTGCGGAGCATCGGTGCGACGAAGGGGGCGATAAGGCCGCCGATGTTGATGAATACATAGAAAATCTGGAATCCCGAATCACGTTGCGATGCATACTTGGGGTTATCATAAAGCTGTCCGACGATTGCCTGAAGGTTTCCCTTGAAAAGGCCGTTGCCGAATGCTATAAGGAACAGGGCCGCACATGTCATCACGAGCAGCCAAGTCTTGTTGTCAGATGTCGCGAGGATGGGGAATGAGAGGAGGATGTAACCGGCAGTCATGACGATAAGTCCCCATATAATGGTGCCTTTGTAGTTGCGGGTGCTGTCGGCAATCTGTCCGCCTACAAGGCTGAGCACATAGATTCCGCAGTAGAATACCGAGTAAATTATTGTGCTGGCTTCCTCGGACAGGCCGAATTTGGAGCATAGGAACAGCACGAGTACTGCGTTCATGATGTAGTAGCCGAAACGTTCGCCCATGTTGCTGAGCGCGGCAGGAATCAATCCTTTGGGTTGGTTCTTGAACATTGATGAGGGGTATTAAGTACTTAAAATGATTGGTTCTAAGATTGTTTTGCTTTGAAGGCAAGAGCATAGGCCCGCATCTGTTTCAGCATGGCAAGCAAGCCGTTGCTGCGGGTGGGCGAAAGATGTTCGGCAAGTCCGATCCGGTCAATGAAACGAAGGTCAGTGCCGAGAATTTCGTCAGGAGTGTGGCCGTTAAGGACTTTGATGAGGAGGGCAATGATGCCTTTCACGATGATCGCGTCAGAATCGGCTGTATAGCTGACTGTGCCCTCGGGTGTCATATCTGCATTTAGCCACACACGGCTCTGGCATCCCTCGATAATGTGGTCGGGAGTCTTGTATTTTTCGTCAATCGGGGGAAGCGAGTTTCCGAGGTCGATAATCATGGAATAGCGGTCCATCCAGTCGTCAACTTCTGAAAATTCTTCGATTATTTCGTCTTGGGTCTGGTCGATTGTCATGTCGTGTCACAGTTTATCAGTGAAAATGAGATTGAGCATCGTCTGTCCCACTGCTTTGAGCGAGGCCGGGTCGATGTTCTGCAGGTTGTCGTCGAGGGTGTGCCAAGTGGGTGGAAACGAGCGCGTCTCGATGTTCTTTGACTCGATTACGTCAATTGTGGGGATTCCGGCTTGGTTAAGCACCACATGGTCATCGATGATCACCCCTCCGTTTTCGGTAGGGAAAATGTCGCCGTACCCTGACCGTCGAGCCACGTCCCAGACTTTGGTCACAATCTCGGGGGCATATTTATTAGAGAAATACTCTCTGTTAAACCGGGCGTTCAGACCGCCGACCATGTCGAGCACGATGCCGTAGCGCGGACGGTCTTCTGTTGAATAGGGCATCTCTTTGACCCATTTCTGACTTCCGAGACACCAAGTGTCGTCATGGTTTCCGAATCCGGAACTCTGACCGTAATCTTCTACGTCGACAAACAGAAAGTCAACGCCTATCTGAGGCGTTTTCTGAGCCAGTTGCCTGACCATTTCAAGCATTACCGCAACGCCGCTGCCGCCGTCATTGGCTCCGGGAATCGGGATGTTGTGCAGGTCGGTGTCTTCCTCGCTGTCGGCCCACGGACGAGTGTCGTAATGGGCGACAAACAGGATGCGTTTCGAGCTGTCGGGGTTTATGCGGCCGAGGATGTTGTGAACAGGAAGTCGTTCACCTGTAAAAGCTTCGGTGTCGGTGATCTGTTCCAGCACCTCGTCGGCACCGTGGCGTTTCAGCTCGTTTACAATATAAGTCGCGCAATTGTCATGGGGAGTGGTTCCGGGGATGCGGGGGCCAAAATCGACTTGACGTTTTACATAGGAAAACGCGCTGTCGGCATTGAATATAGCCACGGGTTTGATTACCTGTGCTATTTCGCAGTCAACAGTCTCTTGCTTGGCTGCCGGATTTTTGCAACCCGACATCAATATGCCCGTAATCAGGAATCCGAGCGCGGTAATGATTATAGACCTCATGAGTTTGGATATATTATTTTACAAAGTTACAAAAACGTTACAGGAAAAACAATTTTTTAAGCTATCTTAACAGTGGTTTAGGCGTAAATTGTATATGTGGATAAAAAAGCCAGGGCCGGCGCATGAAATTTAA
>DLAR01000049.1:0-9637 GCA_002494015.1 Porphyromonadaceae bacterium UBA7042
AAGTAGGTAACCGCCCCCTCTACGGCCCGGGCCGGACTCCAAGCGAGACCGGCTCGGGTTATTTTTTATGCCCGGGCCCTTTGTTTATACAGGTTTGCTGTTGAAAATCGAGAACTATCAGTTTTGGAAAAATGTTATAGTAAGGAGTTTCTGATTGAACACATATAAATTCTTACTTATGGCTGCCCCACGTTTTCAACAATATAATGTCATAACCACCGACTGTAACCCTTTCGCAGAACCATTGTGTTTTAAGCGAATCACCCTTGATGATATCCCGGCAATTAATGCAGTGCTTTGCGATGCCGCTTGGGTTTCAAGTCGCACATGCGATTATTCCATCGGCGGTATATTTATGTGGATTGATTATTTCGATTATTCCTATTGTATTGTGAATAACACTCTGTTTATAAAGGGTGTTACCGAGAATGATGTCACGACTCCGGCTTTCTCTCTCCCGGTAGGGGAGATGAATCTTGGTGCGGCGGTCGCATTACTTCGTGAATATTGTGCCGCTCACGGTAACATGTCCCTCAAGTTTTCGGCTGTTCCTGAAGACAGGGTCGAGGAATTGCGGCAGTTGGGCGCGACTTTGGTCGAGCCGCTCGAAGATTGGTCTGACTATATCTATGATGCTTCCTCCTTGGCCTCCCTTTCCGGCAAAAAATTGAGCAAAAAGCGTAATCATGTCAACCGCTTTGTCACCGATAACCCCGGTTATCGTTTTGAGCCGCTGACACACGGCAATCTTGATGATGTCAAGGCTTTCTTTGATGCGTCTCATCTCGCCTTTGACAAACCGGTATTGGCCGATGTGGAGCGCATACAGGTAAAAGCCGTTTTGGACAACTTTGATTGTTTCCCCATGATGGAAGGGGCTGTGTTGTCAACTATAGCCGAAGGCATTGTGGCTTTTACGATTGGGGAAATTATAGGCGATACCCTATATGTTCATATTGAAAAAATGAATCATTCCGTTCCCGGGGCGGGTGAGACTGTAAATAATCTTTTTGCAAAGTTGATATTGGAACGGCATCCCGAAGTGCGTTACATAAATCGAGAAGAAGATACGGGCGACTGCGGCCTCCGAAAGGCCAAACTGTCCTATCATCCCTTGGCTTTATTGAAAAAATTTAATGTGCTTATGTGATTGTTTAAATAATTTTGTTTATCTTTGTATCGAAAATAATAAAATACTCAAAAAAGAATGATAATTGTGACATTACATCGTTTTATGACTGACACCATTCCCGCTGAGGGTATGATGATGGAGATGATGTGCATGCGCAGCCGACTGAGCCGGGTGTGAAAATCGTCACGCATATAAATTGTAAAGATTATAAAAATCCGGCTCCCGTTTCTGCGAGGGTCGGATTTTTGATTGAAGTGATATTAATGATATAAACAAAATACTGAGATGGACTATAAGAAACTTCGTTTCGAGACCCGCCAGATTCACGCCGGGCTCGACCACAACCCTGAGACAGGCGCGCGCGGTGTCGCAATTTATCCCACGTCAGCCTATCGTTTTAAAACTTGCGACTATGCTGCCAAGCTATTTGAACTTAGCGAGGGGGGGAACATTTATACACGATTGCAGAATCCCACTACGTCGGCCTACGAAGAACGCATTGCGGCCCTCTATGGCGGTGTGGGTGCGCTAGGGGTCGCTTCGGGCATGTCGGCGATACTCATAGCAGTCACTGCTCTTGCCTCGGAAGGCGACAATATTGTGGCCTCTCCATTCCTTTACGGCGGCACTTATAACCAGTTTCGTCACACGCTGCGTCGGCTGGGCATAGAGGTGAGAATAGCCACGACTGAATCTCCCGAAGATTTTGCAAAACTTATCGATAGCCGCACCCGTGCGCTTTTTGCCGAGTCAATGGGCAACCCGACCTGTGCTGTCCCCGACCTTGAGGGTCTCGGGCGAGTGGCGAGTGAAAACAAAGTGCCACTTATTATCGACAACACGTTCGGTGCAGGCGGTTATCTTTGTAATCCGTTTGACTGGGGGGCAAACATCATTGTCGATTCTGCAACAAAGTGGATTAACGGTCACGGTACCGCGATGGGCGGCATAATAGTCGATGGCGGCAATTTTGACTGGTCATGTGGCAGATTCCCCGGAATTGACGGGCCTTCCGAAGGGTATCACGGCTTGAATCTTTACGAGGCTTTCGGCCCGGCTGCGTTTATCGTGAAATGCCGTGTCGACGGTTTGCGTGACATGGGAGCGTGCCCATCGCCCTTCGACAGCTATCTTATGATGCTTGGCCTCGAAACCCTCTCGCTGCGTGTGCGCCACGAAGTGGAGGCGACGCGTCGGCTTGCCGAATACCTGAAGGCCCATCCCAAGGTCAAAAAGGTCAGCTATATCGGTTTTCCTGACCATCCGGGACATGAAAATGCTGCTAAATATTTCCGTTTCGGAGCCTCGGCGGTGTTGAATGTCGAGCTTAAAGGAACTCTTGAAAGCACTGTCAAGTTTGTCGAGGCTTTGCAGCTTGCCGCCCACATGACCATGATCGGTGACTCTGTCACTGTGGTGACACATCCGGCGTCAACAACCCACAAGCAGCTCAGCGAGGCCGACCTGAAAGCCGCCGGCGTGACTCCCACGCTTCTGCGCATTTCGCTCGGACTGGAGGATGTGGAAGATATTATCGAAGACTTTGAACAAGCGTTTGCACATGTCGACTGAAAACAAGGTTAAGATTTATCATCACGACCGTCCTTTCCCTCTTGAGCTTGGAGGCGAATTGCCTGAGCTGACGATTGCCTATCACACCTACGGACAACTCAATGAGTCGCGCGACAATGTCGTGTGGGTGTGCCACGCATTGACCGCAAACAGCGACGTGGCCGACTGGTGGCCGCATACGGTCGAGTCAGGCTGTTTCCTTGACCCTGACAGGTGGTTTATCGTGTGCGCCAACATCCTCGGGTCTCACTACGGCACCACAGGCCCTCTCCATGTCAATCCTGTCACCGGTCGTCCCTACTACGGCAGTTTCCCGCGCTACACCATGCGCGATATTGTCGCGGCGCACCGCCTCCTTGCCTCTGCCCTCGGAATAGGTCGCATTCATGCCCTCGTCGGCAGCTCGGTAGGCGGGTTTCAGGCCACCGAGTGGGCCGTCAGCGAGCCTGAGCGGTTTGACCGGCTGATTCTGATCGCTACCGATGCCAAGGCTTCTCCGTGGGCCATCGCCATTGACGAGACCCAGCGCATGGCCATCATGAGCGACGCCACCTACGGCGAGCCGCGTCCCGACGCCGGGATGGAGGGCCTTGCTGCCGCCCGTGCGATTGGCCTGCTTACCTATCGCGGCCCCGAGGGTTACAACCTCACTCAGCAGGACCGCGAGGAACTTCCCGACGTTCATCGTGCGTGCTCCTATCAGCGTTATCAGGGCGAAAAACTCTGCCGTCGCTACAACGCCTACTCCTATGTCGCGATTCTCGATGCCTTTGACACCCACGATGTCGGGCGCGGACGGGGAGGCACCGATGCGATGCTCGCCCGCATTTCGTGTCCCACAATGGTGGTCGGCCTGACCACCGACATTATTTTCACCCCCGCCGAGATGCGTTCCCTCGCCTCCCGCATTCCCGGGGCCGAATATCGCGAAATTTCATCTCCATTCGGTCATGACGGCTTCCTTGTCGAGCATGGCCGGTTAAATGAGATTCTGACACCGTTCATTAATGCATAATATATGGAAAAAATCAAAATAGGGCTTTTCGGGTTCGGCGTGGTCGGCCAAGGCATATACCGGGTGATACAGCGCGCCAAGAACGCCCATGCCGAAATTGTGCGCGTCTGTGTCCGCGACCTCTCCAAGCCGCGCAGTGTTGAATTTGGCCCAGAGTTGCTGACCGATAATCCCGATGACATCCTCGACAATCCCGACATAGACCTCATTGTCGAGGTCATCGACAATGCCGACGCTTCCTATTCCATCGTGACCCGCGCCTTATCCAAGGGAATTCCCGTCGTGAGCGGCAACAAGGCCATGATTGCCCGCAATCTTCCCGAGCTCATCGACTTGCAGCGGCGCAACAATACCGCCCTGCTTTACGACGCATCCTCTTGCGGCTCCATCCCCGTCATCCGCAACCTCGAAGAATACTATGACAACGACCTGCTGCTCGAGGTCAAAGGCATTCTCAACGGCTCGTCCAACTACATTCTGTCGCGGGTCTTTGACCACAACGAGCCTTATGATGCCGCGCTGCGCCGCGCTCAGGAACTGGGATTTGCCGAGAGCGACCCGTCGTTTGACATCGAGGGTTTCGACTCCCTTTTCAAGCTCATCATCATTACCGTCCATGCCCTCGGAGTATATGTAAAACCTGAAGATGTGTTCACCTACGGCATCTCCACCATCCATGACAGCGACATCCGTTATGCGCGTGAAAAAGGTGTGAAAATCAAGCTCGTCGCACAGGTCGTAAAGGTCTCCGACGAATATTTCACCATGTTTGTGATGCCCGAATTTGTTTTCCCCTCGCGCTACATCTACAGTGTTGACGACGAGTATAACGGCGTTGTTATCCGCGGCGAATGCTACGACCGCCAGTTCATGTTCGGCAAAGGGGCCGGCAGTCTGCCCACGGCATCGTCGATTCTTAGCGACATCATGGCGCGCCGCCACGACTACCGCTATGAATACAAAAAGATGAGCTATCTCGACCGACCCGCCTACACGACCGACATCACCCTGCGTGTCTATGTGCGCTACACGGTCTCCAACATTCCCGCCATCCTCCCCTTCAGCCACATCCACGAGCAATACATCTCGGCCGACAGCAACTATGTCATCGGCGACATCAAGCTCGGCGACCTGATCCGTCACCGCGCCGCCCTGTCGGCCCCCGACATCTTCCTCGCCGACATCCCCACCTTCTTCACCGACCGCGACGACTGATATCGGGGACGTGAAAATCGGGCAACACCATGATGTGACTGACATTTATTGCCTCGATGCATGCAGTCTTTGGATGACAAATCCATCTATAAGGTGAATCTGTCAACAAAAAATCATCATAAGTAGATGTTCAAAATAAAATCAATGATAAATACTGTCAAATCCGTCAGTTGCCTGTTTGTCGTGCTGATGCTTATTTCATGTGTCGATGAAGTAGATGCAATAGTGCCGCCTGTCTCATCAACGGTATCCATATCCCGCACATTGCCTGTTCTGTATATAGATACTGAAAACCATGAGCCTGTGGTGTCGAAAGATGCGTATCTAAATGCCACTTATCGACTTGACCCTATGGGAATAGATGGTGTTGAAGCTCTCGGCACAGAGGCGGACCCATTACTTATGCAGATACGCGGCAGAGGTCATTCTTCGTGGAAAGGACTGAAAAAGCCCTACAAAATCAAACTCGGCAAAAAGACCGCAATAATGGGAATGCCTGAAAATAAACATTGGGCATTGCTGAAACCTTCGGAAAACACTGTTGCCGGATTAAACCTCGGAAAAATTATGGGATTTCAATGGACTCCAAGTTTCCGACCGGTAGAGGTTGTGTTGAACGGCGATTATATCGGATTATATTTCCTTACGGAAACGATACGCATAGATGAAAACCGTGTGAGCATTTATGAGCAACAGAATCTGGAAACCGATCGGAATCTGATAAAGGGCGGCTGGCTGGTAGAAGTGGACAACTATCGCGATGAATGTCAGATTACAATTCCTGAAAACAACCGATGGAATCTTACGTTACGCTATCATTCGCCCGATGATTTGTCAGACGCTCAGTTGAAATGGCTCACCGGCGAGTTCAAGGCAATAAATTCAGCAATTTATTCTTCTGACAAGACATCTGCGGGATGGGAAGAATATATTGATGTTGAAAGTATGGCACGTTTCTTCATCCTGCATGAAGTCATGGATAATCCTGATGGCTTTCACGGCAGTTTCTATCTGCATAAAGATTTGGCTGACAATGCAAAGTGGGTAGCAGGGCCTATATGGGATCTCGTGTGCTACAATCGTGAAAAAACAGATTATACATTCAGGATGAAAGTCCATTATGGATTTACTCCTCACTGGATAGGCGAGATTATACAGTATGACAGTTTCTGTCAAGCCGTGAAATCAGTCTGGGAAGAAATTTATCCCGAAAAAATATCTGAAATATATGATCGGATTGATGATACTGTGCTTTCGCTTGCCGACGCATGGGAAAATGATTGTGAAAGATGGAACGAAAATCCTGAGCAGACAGCCTCACTGAGAGCCAATCGTATAAAAACAGCTTTGCGCCGCAATATCGAATGGTTTGACGGGCATCTGCCGGTCAATCATTTCCGGGATATTCGGCGAGGTAGGCTTCGCAGGCCATGACGAGTTCGTCATACCAGTCGGAGCCGAAGTAGGCGGTGAGGGGGCCGCGGAGGAACTGGTAGAGGCGGATGCCGAGACGGCGCCCGTTCTGCTCGGCACTGCGGCAGATTTTCCAGCGGTGGTAGTTGACGGCTGTGAAGGTGGGGTATTTGGTCAGGCGCACGGGGTAGAGGGCACATGACGATGGCTTGCGGAATCCGCCGGTTTTCCCTTCGTTACAAGCTTTCTCGACGGCGCATAGACACACTCCGCCGGGGGCATAACAGGTGTAGATGCAGTTGCGCCCGTCGACAATCTGGGTGACGAGGTCGCCGTCGGGGTCGAGATAGCTGGTCCCGGCCTCGGCTATGCGCTCGCGGGCACTCGGGAGCAGGTCTGATTCAATGGCGGGGAGGATTGTGTCAAGGGTGTCGCGCTCCTCCTCGGTCAGCGGCGCGCCGGCATCGCCGTCGATGCAGCATTGCCCGAGGCATTGCGAGAGGTCGCAGCAGAAAAACTGTTCGGCGAGGTCGAGAGAGACGAGGGTGTCCTGAATCTGTAACATGATGGTTTCTTCGGTTTCTTCCATTATTTTCCTGATTTCGCTGTTGTCATCCCGACGAGCCGGTCGTAGCGGGTGCCGGGGGGGCGGTAGTAGACTTTGACGGTGTACTCGTTGACGGTGGGGTAGAAGTCGCCTTCGACCGGGGCGGTGGAGCCTCGGGTGGAGCCGGCCGGCACGGCGAGGTACTGGTAGTTGTAGGAGCCTTGCTTTAGTAGCAGCGATGCCTCATAGGCCCCGGTGGCGCGGTTGTAGACCATGCGCGACGACGGGTCCATGCGCCGCCCGGTCAGGTCGCCGTCGATGAAGATGTCATATCCCTGAAGCTCGGGCATTTCGAGCCGGAAATGGTTGAGCGTGTAATCGGCCTCGGTATCGGGGTCGACAGCATTGTATTCGCGGATGAAAAAGCGGCCGTTCTGCGTCTGGTCATACAGGTAGGATGTCCCGGCCCGTGGATAGTCGGTTGCCAGCACCATATTATATATAGGCGCGGCATAGACGATTTCGTCGACATTCATGCCGGGGTAGGTGGTCGAGACTGTCTCAAAACGGCGGTACTCGTTGCCTGCTTGGAATATGAGTGGACGCTGGTGCTCGAAATACACTTTGTCGCCCGCGACGCGCAGCGGCTGTGTGAGGATGACTTCGTTGTCGGGACGGCCGTTCTGAGTGACAACGACCGTAAGGTCGGTAAACGGGTCACGCACGTTGATGTCGCGCATGTCGACCGTCACGTCGACCTGCTGGTGTGACTCGTTGGTGTCGATGTCAGTGCGCGACGTTACAGCCGCTCCGACTCTCATCGAGAAGTCACACACGCTGAACCGTGTTTCAAGCAGCGTCTCGTCAGGGTCATCCTCGGGATAGACGCGCACGATGTAGTTTCCTGCGGCTGTGATGCGCATCTGGTCGTTGGGGACGGTGATGCGATAGTGGACGTAATGGACGAGGGTGGCCTGTGAATAACTGTAGTCATCGACATCGGCCACGTTGAACCCGTCGAGAAATTCCGAGTCAACCAGTCCCTCGGGTTTCCACCGGGCATCGCAGTGGATAAGCTCATAGCGCATGTAGCGGCGGTCGTCGCTCAGCTCGTCAAATGATATGACGATGCGGTCGCCCGGATTGTCGAGCGAGATGACGGGAATCGCCATCGGGTCTCCGTCGACCGTGACCTGCACGGCGCGCAACGGACCCTCGGCATGACTCGCTGCTGTTGCCGTCAAGAGCAGGATTGAGAGGAGAAATCGCCACAAGTTCATCATTCAGCGGGAGTCAGGCGGTTGTGGATTATGGTTACCGCGTCAATAATGAGGTCCATGCAGGGTTTCCTGCCCGGTTTCTTTAACTCGCGGCACACAACCGAGCCGTTCAGCTGTGTGAATGCAGCCGAATCGGCCGTCACCTGTCGGTAGGTGGCTGCCTTGTCGGCGGGAGAGCGAAACCCGGTGAGTCCGTTTATGACAGTCATTCCTGAGACGGCGCCGCACACATGGCCTTGCCCTCCGAAACCGGTGCCGAAACCGGCCGAAATCTTTTCGAGGGCCTCGCGTGGAAGGCCTGCTATGTCGTCAAACACCATTAATACGCACTGGGCGCAGTTATATCCATCTTTGCGCAGCTGACGCGCGCGTTCAATACGGGTTTCTAATGTCATGATAAGTCAGAAGTCAGAGGTCAGAGTTATGAGGTATGGGGTGGTGGAACTATTATTATCACTCGGGCGCAGCCTGAATTTTCACCCTTCACCAGTCAATGGGGGCGATACCGTTGGCAAGCAGGTAGTCGTTGGTCTGCGAGAATGGCTTGCTTCCGAAAAATCCGCGCGACGCGCTTAGCGGCGACGGGTGGGGCGACGTGATGACACAGTGCCTGTTTCGGTCGATAAACGCACCCTTGCGGGCGGCATAGGCTCCCCACAGGATGAACACGAGATGCTCCCGGTCATGTGCGAGGCGCATGATGACCTCGTCGGTAAACTCTTCCCAGCCGCGACCGTTGTGTGATGTCGGGCGGTGAGCCTCTACCGTCAGGGTCGAGTTTAGCATCAGCACCCCTTGACGCGCCCAGCGTGACAGGTCGCCGTCGACCGGCATCGGGCACCCGATGTCGTCGTGCAGCTCGCGGAAAATATTTACGAGCGAGCGCGGCAACGGCATCCCGGGGTTGACCGAAAACGACAACCCGTTGGCCTGCCCGACATCGTGATAGGGGTCCTGCCCGAGGATCACGACCTTGACATCTTCAAAGGGGCAAGCGTCAAACGCCGCAAAAATCCGTCGGGCGGGCGGGAAGCATTGCTTCGAGCCATATTCAGCCCTGACAAAGTCAGTCAGCGACCTGAAATAAGGCTTGTCCCACTCGGCCGCAAGCACGCGTTTCCACGAAGGCTCAATCTTTACATCCATAAAAAAAGCAGTTTATTTTGCAAAAGTACAAAAAAAGTCGTAATTTTGCACGTCGCAATCAGACAAAGCGACTGAACGTTCCCGTAGTTCAATGGATAGAATATCGGATTCCGGTTCCGACGATTAGGGTTCGACTCCCTACGGGAATACTATTATAGGACATGCCTTGTAAAGCGGTTTAATGGCATGCCCGGGGTAAAGTCAAGAGCGACTTTTTTTGAACTTTGTGAAAAAATATTCAAAAAATTTGCACAGTCCAAAAAAACTCCTTAACTTTGCAACCGCAAAACGAGAGGCCCATTCGTCTATCGGCTAGG
>DLAR01000049.1:9948-10798 GCA_002494015.1 Porphyromonadaceae bacterium UBA7042
TTCGATTCTCCTATGGGCTACAATTAACAACTTAATCAAGAAAAGTCAATTTTTTAAAATGGCAAATCATAAATCATCTATCAAGAGAATTCGTCAGATCGAATCGAGAAGACTTCACAACCGTTATTATGCCAAGACTGCGCGTAACGCTATCCGCAATCTTCGCAAAATGACTGACAAGGCTGAGGCACAGTCTGCATACCTCAAGATTCAGGCCATGCTCGACCGTCTCGCTTCCAAGAACGCCATCTCGAAGAACAAAGCCGCCAATCTCAAGAGCAAACTGGCTCTCCACATCGCCAAGCTCGCAGCTTAACCTCGCCTATTCTCTTGGTTAAGATTCGGCCCATTCGTCTATCGGCTAGGACGCAAGATTTTCATTCTTGAAAGAGGAGTTCGATTCTCCTATGGGCTACCTTCAGCAAGGGCAACGTTTTACAGCGTTGCCCTTGCTGTTTTTGTGTGGTTCGTTCATTTTTTTTTATGGTTAGATTTCCGTCAGCGTTTTTTTACGTTGCCCCATTGCGGTGGCGCGGTGTGTCGCGCCATTGCAATCATTCGCCCTTTAGATGCGAAATCACGCGAAGCCATTGCTGTGCGGAGTCGGCATTCCACATTTGCTCAATGCCGGGGCAGCGGATGGCTCGGGAACGGTGGCGCGATGGTGATGGCGAGGTGATTTCGGCGGGTACAGGGTCGGTGATGACCGGCGCGACGGGGTGTTCCTCTCCGACGGGCGGGGCGGGTTGCACTTTGGGAGACGGTTCAGGTTGCGGCACGGGCGACTGTTGCGGCTGCTGTGTTTCGGCGGCCTGCTTTTTCCTGCGTCGTGTCTCGGCGGCCTTGCGGG
>DLAR01000105.1 GCA_002494015.1 Porphyromonadaceae bacterium UBA7042
TAAAGGCGCGGTTGCATGTGGCTAGCGTTGACACGCGGCTATGCCGCTGACGATAGACAGCGGCGTTAAGTTAGTGACATTGCGATTTATCGCCCCCTACAATTCGTATGCACTATTGGGTCACGGCGCGACGCTACTACATAAAGGCCGCTTTTTTCAATCAAAAGCGCGGTCCCAGTCTTTCCAGACCGGCTCATAGCCGAGCGAGGCGATTTCGGCAGCGACTTCGAGGGGTGTGCGGTCGTCGGAGACTTCAAACTGCTCCAGCGCCTCGGGAGTCGAGACATACCCGCCCGGCTCGGTCTTGCTGCCGGCACTCATAGAGGTCACGCCGAGGCGCATCATATTGGCTCGGAACGACGGTCTTTCACGGGTCGAATAGGAAATGTCGACATCGTGGTCAAAGATGCGGAACGCGAATGTAAGCTGCGCCAGTTCGCGGTCGCTCATGACCACGCTCGGCTGATAGCCACCCTCGGCGGGACACATGCGCGGGAAATTGATACTATACTTTGTTTTCCAATAGTTGCGGCGCAGATAGCGCAGATGACGCGCCATCATTGTCACGTCGGTGCGCCAGTCTTCAAGGCCGATAAGGACACCCATGCCGATTTTGTGCAACCCGGCCTGCCCCATGCGGTCAAAACCGTTGACACGCCACTCAAATATCGACTTCATGCCGCGCGGATGATAATTGCGGTAGTTTTTCTCGTTATAGGTCTCCTGAAAACACACCACGCCGTTGAGGCCGCTTTCGGTCAGGCGCCTGTAGCTTTCGGCCTTCATCGGCATTACCTCTATCGTGAGGTTGGCAAAATAGGGACGCGCGACATGCAGCACCTTTTCAAGATAGTCGACACCGTTGAGCGTCGGGAACTCGCCCGACACGATGAGGAGGTTTTCAAACGGCCCGAGGCGGCGTATCGCCTCACACTCGGCCTTGACCTGTTCCATCGTCAGCGTCACGCGCTGCAACGGGTTGTCGTGGTTGAACCCGCAGTAGACACAGTGGTTGGTGCAGGCATTGGAGACATACATGGGGATGTACATCGAGATTGTTTTGCCGAAACGCTCAAGAGTGTATTTGCGCGACAGTTGAGCCATCTGCTCCAGATAGGGGGCGGCGGCAGGGGAAATCAGAGCCATGAAATCGTCGATGTCAAGATGCTCCTTGCTCAAAGCAATCTCGACATCACGCGATGTCTTGGCCATTACCTGCCTCGTCGTCTCGTCCCAGTCATATTTTTTAAGTTCGTCACTAAACATAAGCTGATTTTTTATCAGAGGAAGTGAAATATGAAAAGTGAAGATAAATGATGCGGATGAAACAATCTATTATCTTCACCCTTCACTTTTCACCTTTCACCCTTCACCAAAATTACTTCGCGCAGTCGTCGACGAGCGCCTGCGAGATACGCATTGCACAGAAATTGGGGCCACACATCGTGCAGAAATGGTCGTCGTCTTTGTGGCTCTCGACGTAGTACTGACGCGCTCGGGCCGGGTCGAGCGAGAGATTGAACTGGTCTTTCCACCGGAACTCAAAGCGCGCGCGGCTCATGGCATCGTCACGCACCTGCGCGCCGGGATACCCCTTGGCCAAATCGGCGGCGTGGGCGGCAATCTTATAAGTGATTACACCGTTGCGCACATCTTCAAGATTGGGAAGCGCAAGGTGCTCTTTGGGGGTTACATAGCAAATCATGGCCGTGCCCATCCAAGCAATCTGAGCCGCACCGATGGCCGACGTGATGTGATCATAGCCGGGAGCGATGTCGGTAGTCAGCGGACCGAGGGTGTAGAACGGTGCTTCGTGGCACTTGTCGAGCTGGCGTTCCATGTTCTCGGCGATCTTGTTCATGGGAACATGGCCGGGTCCCTCGATGAGAACCTGCACGTTGTGTTTCCACGCGATTTCGGTCAGTTCGCCGAGCACGTCGAGTTCGAGGAACTGCGAGCGGTCGTTGGCATCATGTATCGAGCCGGGACGCAGGCCGTCGCCGAGCGACACGGCGACATCATAGCGGGCAAGGATTTCGCAGATTTCGTCAAAATGGGTGTACAGGAAGTTTTCGCTGTCATGGATTACCGCCCAGCGTGTCATGATGGAGCCGCCACGCGACACGATG
This sequence comes from Porphyromonadaceae bacterium UBA7042, assembly GCA_002494015.1. Classification (GTDB taxonomy): domain Bacteria; phylum Bacteroidota; class Bacteroidia; order Bacteroidales; family Muribaculaceae; genus Duncaniella. The sequence goes on from DLAR01000105.1 coordinate 2,130, forward strand.
CCGGTCAGTCGTTCCTGAACCATGTCGGCATGAGCGCGGAGCGCGCCGGCATGGATGGTAAAGTAGTCGACACCCTGCTCGGCCTGCTCGATGAGCGTGTCGCGGTAGATTTCCCACGTCAGGTCCTCGACCTTCCCATTGACTTTTTCAAGAGCCTGATAAACCGGCACTGTTCCTACGGGAACCGGGCAGTTGCGAATAATCCACTCGCGTGTCTCATGAATATTGTCGCCTGTCGAGAGGTCCATCAGTGTGTCACCTCCCCAGTAGCAGCTCCACACGGCTTTGCTGACCTCCTCCTCGATTCCCGACGAGAGGGCCGAATTGCCGATGTTGGTGTTGAGCTTGACGAGGAAGTTGCGGCCGATAATCATGGGTTCGGCTTCGGGATGGTTTACGTTGGCGGGCAGCACGGCGCGACCTGCGGCAATCTCCTGACGCACAAACTCGGGGGTTATGTGGGTCTTGATTCCGAGAGCTTCGGCATTGCTGTTCTCGCGGATGGCGACATATTCCATCTCGGGGGTGATGACACCCTGACGGGCAAGTGCCATCTGGGTAATCTCGCGCCCCTCGACAGCTCGGCGCGGCGCGTAGCGGCGGGCGAAACGGATTGAGTCGAGCGACTTGTCAGCCTCGCGCATACGTCCGTATTCCGACGTGATTTCGGGCAGCTGCTCAAGGTCGTCGCGGCGCGAAATCCACGTTTCACGAAGACGGGGAAGACCCTCGTTGATGTCGACATTTACGGCAGGGTCGGTATACACACCGCTCGTGTCATAAACATAGACAGGAGCATTCTGACGCACAAGACGCTCGTCATTTACGATTTTAACAGTCGGTGTAAGGTTGATTCGGCGCATAGCCACGCGCACGTCGGGGTGCAGTGTTCCGTCAACATATACTTTCTCGGAACCGGGATAGCTGTTAACGTCAATATTTTCAATTTTCATCCTGAATAAGCGTTTTTATCAATATTATTATAAGTCAAGAAAAGCAGTGAGGGGACTTGTGGCGACAGCCGAGCGCGACACCGAGCCGAGACCGGCAAGATAACCCTTTCGGCCGGCCTCGACAGCGAGTTTGAACGCGACGGCCATCTCTACAGGGTTTCCGGCTACCGCAATCGCGGTGTTGACAAGCACGGCGTCGGCTCCCATCTCCATCGCGTCAGCGGCATGGGAGGGCGCACCGAGGCCGGCATCGATAACGACCGGCACACGGCTCTCGGCAATGATGATTTCGAGCAAGTCGCGGGTTTTCAAACCCTTATTGGTACCGATGGGCGCGCCGAGAGGCATCACGGCTGCCGTACCGACTTCTTCGAGACGCTTGCACAGCACAGGGTCGGCCTGAATATAGGGCAACACATGGAAACCGTCACGGGCGAGAACCTCGGTAGCCTTCAGCGTCTCGATGGGATCGGGAAGCAGATATTTGGGGTCGGGGTGAATTTCAAGCTTTATAAAATCAGTGCCGAAACAGTCGCGGGCAAGACGGGCGGCGAGCACAGCCTCCTCGGCATTGCGCACCCCCGAGGTGTTGGGAAGGAACTGCACATGGTCTCGGTTGATGTGACGCAACATGTCATCTTCCTCCTCGTGGTCCATGTCTATGCGCTTCATGGCCACAGTAATCATTTCGGAACCGGAGGCAAGAATGGAATCCAGCATCAATTGGTTGGACGAGAATTTTCCCGTGCCCACAAAGAGGCGCGATGTGAACTCGCGTCCGCCTATCGTCAGAATATCTTTCATTATTGTGTTAATTAATTGTTTATTCGGTTATTTGACCCCGAGACGTGTCAGAATCCCGGATGTGTATGCGACCGGGTCCCCGGCATTGATAATCGACCCGCTCACAGCGAGGCCGTTTACCCCGGCATTCATCAGCGGCTCCACATCCTCAAGCGTTATGCCCCCAATCGCCACAATTGGAATGGTTATCCCCTCGCCGCGCACACGCGACACAATCTCGCGATAGCCGTCAAGGCCGAGCACAGGCGAGAGTTTCGCCTTGGTGGTGGTATAGCGGAACGGCCCGAGGCCGACATAATCCACGTCAAGGTTGCGCACGGCAATGATGTCATCGGCGGTATTGGCTGTCACACCGATGATTGCATGTGCGCCCATGACATCCCGCGCCTGAGCCGGAGGCATGTCATTTTTACCGAGGTGCACGCCGTGGACACCCATTTCAATGGCGAGCTCGACGCGGTCGTCAAACACGAGGAAAGCCTCGGCTTCCTGACACATGGGTATTATTTCACGCGCTACTTCACGAAACTCCTCGTCGGTGGCATCTTTCATTCTGAGCTGAATCCAGCGGCATCCTCCTTCAAGGGCCATCTGAACCTCCTCGGGAATCGAGTACTTGTCGCTCGGATGAGTAATAAACTGTAACATATAATCGTTGTTATTCAAATTCTTTCAATCGTGATATCATTTCTTCCTGCGAGGCTCCCCACGGGATACTGCCGAGCACGGCATATCCGGCAAAACCTCTGTTGGCGACTTCCTTTATTCTCGCCGGAGTCACGCCGCCGAGGGCGATTATGTTGTCAACCTGCGCGATGCGTCCAAGTTCTTCGGGAGAGAACGCGGCGGTGTATCCCGTCTTTGAAACGCTGTCAAATATGGGACTAAGCGTGACATACGTCATCTTTGCAGCCATCGACAGCGCTTCGTCAACCGAGTGGCACGACATGCTCAACGCGCCTCGATAAAGCAGAGGTGCGGCGGGGCATCGGTGATTAAGGTGCAGGCCGCCGAGATTATAGTCGTTGACGAGGTCAAAATGGCCGTGAAGCACGATGCGCCTGTGCAGCCTGAGCGGGACATCGTCGAGTATGCGGCGCACATCGGCAGCCGACGCGCCGGGATGCCGCAGATGCACCCTGTCCCATCCGGCATCGAGAACCGTCGCTATATTCCGTGCCTCCGCGTGGTCAATGATGTCGGGAGGAGTTATTGCGATACGGATCATCAGCCGCCGTAAAATGCCTTGATGACCACGATAGAATCACCTTGATTCAGAACAGCCTCGCCACGTTTTAGCGCAGGCACGACCGTGCCGTTAACAGCGGTCGCGATTCCGTCGGGCGAAATTTCCATTGCCGCGAGGGCATCACTGACTGTCGACCCGTCAGGCAGATTGACAAGCCGGTCATTAATCTTTACATCCATAGTGTTTCGGATTATAGTTTTTTAAATGTCTCGGGTTGAAAAAGTGATTTACGGGACCATGTCCGCGGCCCACCGTCACAAAGGCCCCGGCCTGAAGGGCGCGGGTGATATAAAGTTTGGCACGTCTAACCGCATCCTCCAGTCCGCACCCGAGGGCGAGATAAGAGGCAATGGCCGATGACAGCGTGCAACCGGTACCGTGGGTGTTACGGGTTTCGACACAGTCGGCGGTCAGGGGCATCAGTTGGTCAGAGCCTTCCAGCGAGAGCCAGTCAGTCTTGACATCGGTGCGGTCACTGTCACCGCCCTTGAGCAGCACGTTGCGGCATCCCATTTCCCTGAAACGTCGTGCCTGCGCCACCGGTTCGCTTTCGCCGGTCAGGCGTACCGCCTCCATGCGGTTGGGGGTAACAATCTCGGCCAAGGGGAGCAATTTTTCGACAATAACGTCAATAGCCCTGTCCTCAAGCAGCTGGGAACCCGAGGTCGAGACCATCACCGGGTCAACCACAAGGTTTCGGAGAGTGCCACGCTGCGACATTTCGGTCAGACAGTCAATAACCGCCCGTGAGACTTCGGCATCACACAACATTCCGGTCTTTATGGCAAGAGGCGGAATGTCGGCCACGACCATTTCAATCTGATCGGTAACGATTTCAGGAAGTATAGGCTGAATCGAGCGCACTCCGGTAGTGTTCTGCGCAGTGATGGAGGTTATGGCCGACATGGCATAACAACCGATGGCCGACATCGTTTTGACATCGGCCTGAATACCCGCGCCTCCCGAAGAATCGGAACCGGCAATTGTCAACACAGGGAAATATTGTCGCATAATCAAATAACTCTTACATATAACGCGACAAAAGGGGAAAAGCGAAATGCTAAAGTGGGCAGCAACAATCCCTTCGGCGGTACTAACCGCATCAGGTTCAGAGGGTATAAATCTCAGCGCAAGCCATCAGGCATCCGCACCCCTTTGTCGCCACAAATATACGACTTTTATTTTACAGCGCAAAAAAATATTTTCACAGCCCACATCAGTCAGTTGGCATGGACATTGCGTGGATGATAAAGCCATCCGCGATATTTGCTCCCCATGCTGCGCACAACACTGTGCCAGTAGGAACCTCAACCGAAACCCCGACAGTAGTCGGGGTTTGTTGTAAATAACCGATTATCAGCGGATTACACACGCCCCGTCGGTAGTCAATTTTTAATCAAATGTCGGCACACCCGTAGGCACAGTATCAGGTACTTACGGAAAATGTCGGCTCAAAAGTTGGCACACCACAAATGGCGAAAGTAACAATCAAGCGGCGCAACGAAAGCGAACGCGCCGACGGTCGGGCGGCTCTCTACGCCGTCCTTAACATCGAGCGGATAAAAATCCGCCTTCCCCTCGACATCGCGGTAACTTCTGGCGAATGGGACCCGGTAGCGGAAAGAATCAAGGGGCGCGGTCAGGAGGTCAAAGATAGAAACCTGATTATCTCGAACACAAAAGCGAAAATCTCCGACATTCTCGTCCGTGCAAGGCTCACCGGCGAAGTCCTGACAAAGGAGAGTTTTCTCGCCCTGTATCGTAGGCCGGGCGAAACCATGAATTTTATTGAGTATGCCCGGCGGCACCTCGACGAGCTGCGTAACGCCCTCCAGCCCCAGACAATGCGACACCACAAGGCGGCACTGAAGAAGTTGGAGGCCTATAATTCCCGGCTTCAGATAAGCGATATAACACCCGAATGGTTACAGGTGTACGCTGCTCACCTTCGGAAAAATCACAACAACAACCCCGGAACTATATGTAAAAATATGTGCGTTATCCGTATGCACTTTTACGCCGCCATGAGAGCTGGCAAGGTAAAAAACAACCCTTTCGAAGTGTATAAACTACCTGCGGCCGATCCTGCCGTTATTTACCTTACAGAGGAGGAATTAAACGCACTGACGACACTCTACCGGTCCGATGCCCTTCCGGATAACGAACAAGATGTGCTTCGCTTCTTTCTGTTTATGACATTCACCGCCATGCACATATCCGATGCCAGAGCCTTACAGATAGAACAGATAAGGGGTGGAGAAATACTATACCGCAGAATAAAGACACATACCCGCGTGAATATGCCGTTATCAAAACCGGCGGCGACCCTCGTTGATTATTACCGCGCTGGAAGGGGGCGCGGTAATCTGTTCTTGGGACTTCCCACGGATCAATCATTTAACCGCGTAATAAAAAGAATATGCAAACGCGTGGGTATTGATAAGCCGGTAAGCGCGAAGGCTGCCCGCCACACCTTCGCGACGCTGTACTACAAGAAGAACGGCGGCGACCTCGGCACACTTTCAAGACTGTTGGGGCATGCCTCCGTAACTACTACGATGATATATGCGCATATAATGAAAGATACCCGAGTCTTAGGCGTTTCTGCCTTCGATGATTTTTTGTAAAACTGTATCCCTAAACAACTCAGATCATAAACCCCCGCCGGAATACTTATCCGGCGGGGGCATCTACAGGATCAGAACTGCTTTTTTCGCACCTCGACCACAAAGTCCGAGATGGCCGCCGCAACCTCGGCCGCACTGACCACCGCCGCGTCGTTCATCGACATGTTCATCCCGTTGGTCCCCCAGCAGTTGAAGCTCGCAATCTCGCCCGTGCCGTCTTCTCCCGCTCCCGCGCGGCGCACCCGGCCCTGCTCGATTCCCTCGACTCCTGCTCCCGTCGACACCACGGCGACTCCCTCAATGTCAAGCGTCCGTTCCGCGTCACCGCTGTTGTCCACAACGATTCTCGCCGACACGACACCTCGTGCCACAATCTTTTCGACCTCTGCTCCCTGCGCCTGAACCGGCTCCTGATTTTCTAACTCTTTGCTCATAATTCTGTCTGTTTTTTAAATGATAAATAATCTGTTATCTGTTATCTGTTATCTGTTATTCGTTATCTGTCATTCGTCATTTGCCTTAAACCTTTATCGACACCACGACCGGCGATCCGTTAACAAGCAACGTACCCGTGTCGCTCACCGTCAGCTCCACCTCCTTGCCGCTCGCGCTGCGCAGCGTCAGTTTGTTCTTCACTCTGACCGCGTTGTTCACCTCAAGCTCGTTGTCATCGTTGCACCTGACATCAACCGCGACCCCCGTCTTTCGGAAAAGCCGCAGCGTGCGGTACAGGTTCAGCCTCTGTTCCACCCGCTCCGTCCCGAGGTCAATGTGGGAACCCACCGACACCGTCCCGTCCTCGTCAAGACGCAGCATGGACAGCGGGTTGTTGTTCCCCGCCTCGATGTCTTCCTTCTTTATGTAGACCGTCTCGTAGCCATACCTCCCGTTCTGCTGCTGGATAAACACCCCGTTCTCACCGTAGGTCTTCGTCACAGCCATGTAATTGTTCCCATAGCCGTTGGTCGTCTGAAGCATCGCGCTGCTGTCCGATTTCGCCACCTGCAGCGCCGACCCGCTGTTGGCACGCGAGCACAGAAAACCCGTCGCCGCCCTCACCGTGCCCGCCACGTCCAGCTTATGCGCCGGGGCCAGATTCCCGACCCCCACGTTCCCGCCGTGGTTCACCTTCAGCACGCTGCCGAGCGTGATATTGCCCGTCGCGAGGCTCAGCTGGAATGGGCGCAGGTCGCTCCAGTTGCCCCCAGCATCACCCTTCGCCGTTTCAAGTATATAGAAACTTGACCCGTCGTTCCTCAAGATAACACCGTAATCCCCATATTTCGCCCTGAAGGCATTGTTGGAAGTGGTCGCAATCTCACCGCTCGCCGAGACGCTGCCCACCCCCGTCATGTTCCCGCTCACACTGGCCGTGCCGTTGAACGTCTGACCCCACAGCGACCTCGCCGCCCGCAGCTTTTCAGCCGACGCGGCCATGTAACCCGCCCCGACTTCAAACCTGCTGTTGACGATTTCAACCCCATCCGGGACAGTGCCCCCGAGCGGGGTCAGCCGCTCCGTGAACGTTTCGAAGCAGTTGCGCCACCATCCTGTCAGCACCACGTCACACCCGCTCCCGAGAAATATCAGCGCGAGATACTTCCTCCCCTGATACGTCACCGTCACCGGGCGTATCCGGTCGGCATTGCTCGTCTTCAGGTCGTTGGCCAAGTCAGCCGACCACGACGCGCGGCACACCACGTCCACCCCGTGCTCGCAGTTATTCGTCACGCCCCCGATGCGGGAACTCGTCACCCGCCCCGTAAAACCGTAGCTGCCGCCACCCGAAGCCGTGGAATCAAGCGCGGTGATGTCGGCAATCAGCAGGAACGTCGTCCGCCCTCCGTTGTCAGTCTTCTTGAAATACCGCGAGCCGTAGTCCGCGTGAGGCGTGAAACGCGCCGTCTTCGTCACCCCGCCCACCGTCGCCGCCAGCGTGTTCCCGTTCACCCCTGTCAGCGACATCCCCGTCAGCAGCCCGTTGGCGTGTATGCCGTCAAGCATGTCGGCGTTCAGTTTTGAAACAACGGTGGAAGATGCCACGGCGAACGGCGCGGTACCGTTTGCCGAGGTGGAGGCGAATGTCAACGCCGTCACGGCCCCGGTGAAGTTGCCGAGGACGGAATAAACGTTGCGCCACCGCCCGTCGGTCTTTCCCAAGTCCATCGCGCCGTTTTTGGCCGTAGTCGGGGTAAGCTGGGAATCGCGGATGTACGCCACATCGGTAAAAAAGTTCAGCTGCCCGCTGATTCCGTGTATTATCTGCACGGTGAGAGGCCCGGTCATCGTGTCTCCCGATCTTTTGACATAACGCGCGTCAGCCTTCGCCTTCACCCGCGCCAGTCCGTCCAAATCAAGATACTTCTTCACTGTTGATACATCTGCCATGACTCATCCATCCTTTATTGTTATGCAAAAAGAGCGTCAATCTCAGCGGTCGTGATTGCCCCGTTGGTGACAAAGGTCTTTATAGTCTGAAGCGCCGTAACCATTCCCGGAAGCATCACACCCGCCTGCACCCCGGTCGCCACAGGCAGCGCGATGCTCGATGCCTCCGTGATGTCAGCACCCGACACAAGGTCCATGCTCACCACCGGAATCGAAACCCCCGTTGCCGACGCCGTCGGCTCCGCTATCACCCTGACAACCGGCTTCGGCTTCGGCGGATTACTGTTCGGCCGCCTTCTGACCGCCGAAAGCCACGTCTCGATTTCCTCGATACGCTCACCATTATCCTCGATTGTCGCCGCAAGCCCCTCCACATGTTGCCGCTCCCGGTCGTCAAGCGCCGCCAGATCATCGATAACGCCCGCTATCTGCTCCTCGTCGCCCGTCACCCGGGCCTGCAACGCCTTTATCGCGTCAGCATTCGCCTTCCCCTTGTTGCCCGCATAAGCCGTCGACGAAGTCTCCCCGAGCGCGATCGATGCCGAAATCTCCACATACGCCGACCCGCCCCAGCGGTAAGTCTTGTTCGTCGCCTTGTCGACATAAATCTTCCCCGTCTCACCCGTTGCCGGAAACGCCGCCTTGTTGTCAAATTCCAGCACATCGTCCACATAACTCGGCAACTGGCTCGACGGGACTTTCCCCCCCGAGTCAAGCGTCGCAACGCCACCCGCCTTCCCCATCTCCGTGCGCTTGACCTGCGCGTCGTTGGTCACATTCCCCAGTCCCGCGTCCGTCTTCGTGAGCGTCACCGCCCCCTTCCGCCCGTTTACCGAGGTCACAACCGCCCCGAGGAGCTTCGTCTTGAAACGAGTCAACCCATCAAGGTCAAGAAACTTCTTCACTGTTGATACATCTGCCATAGTGTTTTTTGTTTATACAGTTTATAAATTGTTGTTATTCGTGCACCTTGTGAAAGTCTTCAAAAAGCGCGTCAATTTCCGCGTCGGGAATGGGGTCAACAGCGACATCGATCTCAATCTGCTGTGACCCTACTATTTGAACCCAGTCAGCCGGGCCCGGGCCCACATAACGGTATGTGACCCACTCTCCCCCCGGCCGCATGTCAGAGCGGGAACTGAGGAAGGTAATTTCAAGACCTGCCGGGACAGCCGTGCCGATCAGATGCATGAACACATTGTCGGCCATGAGCGCGTCGACAGCCGATTTAAGCGTGAAACTCCGGTTTCCGCACATGTCCCTCAGCCACAGGTTGACGTTGAGGCACCCCGTCCCTTCCATGCATCTGCACAGCCGGGCGGTCGCGTCTGCCGTCTCTTGCAACGCCGCTGCCTGTCCGGCAGTCATTACGCCAGCCGCCTTTTCCGTCGCGCCCGGCAAAGGGATTTCATATCCGACTTCGCCCCCTTCGGACAGCTTAACGCCCCGTACTTCTAAAAATACCCGTTTTGTACCGGGGAACACCCGTATAGGATTAGTCAGGGCCATCACGTTCTTTAACATCATCCGCCATTTTTCAAGACGGTCTAAGTCGGCAGGGACGTTGGCTGTCTTTTTCCTCCATGCATCAAGCATTGACACTGTGTTTTGCAAATCGGGCAATGAACCACGCACTGTGTCAAGATATTCCGAAACCTCAGTCGAGAAGTTTTTAAAATCACTAGCAGTCGTGGACAAAGTTCCTGACACATCGCCTAGCAATGAATTGAGAAAATCAAGAATCTCGCCGACAATTTCACCGGTGATGCTCTCCCTTTCGGCGGTATATTTTATGAACTCGATGAGTTCTGAAATATGTAATCTGAGATTGTCGTCCATTATGCGGTTAGTTAAAGCGATTGTTAAACTCGGCAGAGAACAAGCGTGGTCGCACAGATTCGTTTCCTGAGATTATCTGATGTGATAACATAACATCTGATTCGGTGAGCGTAAACGTCAGATTTATCTCAATAGGTTTTTCAGGCCTTAGATCAAAAGAAAATTCATCTAACGAGGGTATAACGCGGACTTGGAGTGGCGACAAATCCAGAAGGTAAACCTCGTCGCTGGTGACCATGTCCAGCACAAAGGCCACCCGGTCGCGGTCGGTAACAAACGATTCAATTGTCAAGGGGCATTCCATCACATTTCGGCTCCGTCGGTTTACAAAGTCGCTTACGCGATGGTCGTAGACGGTGTAGACAGAATCTTTGTCAGACGGAGAGGGTGAAAATTTCAGTTTGCCGGGCAGATCTATTATTTCATAAACGCCGAGGGAATTGCGAAACTTAACCCGGCAGTGATCACGGGTCGGTTCTGACCTTACAATTACAATACGAGCAGAAAAATTCCCATCGGAACGCACGTCAAAGACAGATGGGACAACACCATGATTTACAAAGAACCATCTGCGCAGTCTTTCAGGATCAAGTGTCCAAATTCCGTCCCCCGGGTTTTCACTCCAGCCTTTAGTGCTTATGGGGTCTGTAACAGTTAGTTCATAACTTCTGTTTTTTGGAAGCATGAAATATAGCGGCGTGAGTTCTGTTTCACGAATTTCGATTTGCCATCCGTTGGTGCGCGTGGTGAGGAAATAATTGGCTTTGGGATTAAAGAAACGTGATGCAAATATGTCGGATTCAAGTTCGGCCATTCTTCGGAAGTTCTGCTTGCTTATACCTCCCGGAACGACGATAAAAACAGATTCATCAATTCCGGCGGCAAGATCAATTGTGATTTTCTTAAATCCATCTCTCGATGCGAGAACAAACCCCAACGGACTATCATCCTCGTAGATTGGCTCAGGGAAAAATCCGATTTCCGAACTGATAACGTCAGCCACATTAAGCCTTAACGGCGGACTGAAACGACCTTCAAAGACCTTGACATCTCCCACATGCACTATATAGGGATACGTCGCTCCGTCCGCATCCCAGTCGTTCTGTATGACAATCGGGTTACGGGCAAATCTATAAGCGGATGTGTCTATGGGTGTTGGCATTTGAAATTCTATTTAATGATTACGCAAAGAACAGTCCCGAAAAACTTAATTGCCGGGTGTGACGAATTGATAAAGATGTCGCGTTCAGTTGACGGTGTCGTCACGAATTTATAGAAAGCATCCCTATTGCCGACATGAGATTTTGTCCATGACAGAAACAGGTGGTCCGTATCAAGGATAATGGGGGCTGTGGGGGCGTTGTTCTTATCCATAGTCGCAAAATTATCAATCTGACCAATGTCCCCAAAGGACACGTTGAATATGGCTGCTGTCAGTCTCGCTCCATTTTTGCAACGAGACATACGCCGTATTTTAATTTTAATGACACGTTCCCGACTGGGGAGTTAAGGTCGTAATCGGATGGATTGTCTGCATCATTGAATATTACCGGGCAAATGCTGTACACCGCCGAGCAATGGTAAGTCTTATATTTGCGTTGCCCCTCCCACATGATGTCTTTGTTAGCCGGATCCGTTTCCCATGTTGGCAACAGCAAAGAGACAGATAATTTAACCGCCCTGAATGGCTCCCACTCAGGGCCTGCTACCTGTGTCATTAATTCGGGGTGCTGTCGGTACCATTCTGAAAGCGCGACACCGGTACCTCCAGCCGCTGCTGTAACTGAGTCTATGTCTGATGATTCGAGTTCCCATTTGAGATGATAAGAGACCGGATCAAAGGCTGCTAAGACTGGAATATTCCGTTCAGAATCGATGTCATAGTTACCCTGAGTAGAAATCGTGCGCAATTTTATCTCTGCCGACACGGTTTTATCAGACGGCAGCGTGTAGGAGAACGTGTCGACGAGGCAGCGGATGTTCCCCACTGTCACAGGCGATAGGGCATTCAGTGTGTCAAGTACCTTTTTGTCGACATGCATCGATGTCTCAATTTCGCGGTTGCCGTGGCGGAGTATTTCGTCATACTCTTTCCAGAACCGCGCAAAAAGTCCGTTGCCAAACTGAAATAAAAGCGACAGCGTGTGGGATGTTCCGTCTGGGAAAGTGATGTTTTTGTTCTGGTATGTCAATGGAGAAAACCTCCCTATCGTACCAGACCGGCATTCGCTTGACTGCGTGAATGCGAACATAAAGGCGAGAGGGGTTTCCACCGTGTCGTTGTCCTCACGGTCACCGCAGTCATTGCCCCTTATGTAAGTATGGCAGTGCCGAGATCCAACAAGGAATAGCGGCATAATCTCGTTTACCCCGAGAATCGGGGATTTGACCCTGCCAACCGAAACCCATTCGTCATCGCTTGAGAGTTCTACGACATCGATGCCCGGGGTTGCCGGATCCCAATCGAAAAAACTCGAACCGGAAGTTATGACCTTGCCATTGGTCCTGTCGAGTTTTGACCATGTGCATGTAGGGACTTCAAATGCAATTATTCCCGAGGAGGGTTTCATGTCTTTTCGTGCCGCCGTCATGTTGCGCGAGGTATAATAATCAGGATCCGGGTAATCAGGATCCGGATAATCTGGATTTTCGTTATAGTCGGGCCAGTCATATTCAAAGTCATCACGATCTTCATTCCAATTCCATCCGGCGACATCACTGCCGAATCTAATGCCCTCCATGTCATGTCCGTCAATAAAATCCTCGAAACGGCTGCAGACGGGTTTTGCCCCGTCAATGGAAGTCTGAGCCGTTAGTTTGACATACTGCGGGTTGAGATAGTTTATTTTGGCCGGGGAGGACAGAAAACCGGAAAGGTCGGCTGCTGTATTTTGGGTCACTATGTCACGGACAAAGGCAAGCGACGCTGTACGGGTATTGGAATCAAGCCTGTAAACGAGTCCGAACCTTACATACAGGGCGTTAAGGAATGATTCCACGGTGACTGTCGGCAGAAGGTCGCGGTAGTGGAGCCATCCGGTACAGCAGGCGTCGGCCACGTTGTTCAGAACCACGAGGCGGCTGAGATCGGCATCAAGATCAAACGGGTTGCTCTCAATTCGGTACCCGATGTCGTCAAAAATCAGCTCTATCACTCTCCATACTCGCACAAACGGGGTTATGCCGTAATCGCTGGGCACCCTGACATCGGTGACATTTCCGTCAATGGTCCGTTTTGCCGATCTGTAGACGGCGAGTCCGTCTTTCCCCGGACGGTTTAGAATCTCATAGCAGTCGGGGTTGTCAGTTTTTCCGACCAATATTGGAAATACCGCGAGGTCATCAATCGCCGAGTTGGAACTTTTGTAAAGATGTTCGACATGTTCACGCAGTTCCCCTTGCTCAAATTTCAGAACCGGGAGATTCTCAAGGTCGGGAAGCCTCTTGCTGCGCCAGTTCTCATATTCGGTCGAATTGTCGAAACCGATGTTTATCTCGATTCCGTCATCAGGCGAGGCCGAAATAACATTTATTACGCCGGTTCTGCACAACGACCCGTCGGTCAGGATACATCTCTCCCTGTTGACACGTTCACCGGCATCAAGGCGGACGGGATGAAAGAAGATCTTGTTGTTACGCGGAGAGACCGGGACAGTGGCTGGCACTGACTGGCTTCCGACATCGTTAAACACGGGCGATGTCTCCTCAATGTCTATTGAAAAACCGCGAGGCAGATCTAGAATCTACCCGTTAATTGAAATTTCTATCATGACAAATCATTTTAATCCGTGGTTGCGTGTGAACGGTGCGCGGGCGCGGTCGAGGGTGTCTTTAGCGTTTTCAAAATCCTGAAAAACCACATACGCTCGGATATGTCTGACCGCCTCGCGCAATTCCTTGGCGGCAGCTGTCAGGTCGGAGGTATCGACAGCGGGCGCGGCTGAAGTATAACCGCCGTCGGCATATCCGGCGGAAGGAGTTCCGGCCGGCACACCGGAACCGAGAATCTTGTTTCGACGAATTGCCTCGATTGTTCCCACGGCGTCGACCACCCGGGGGTTGTCCATAATAGGCTTCGGCACTACATACTCGCCACGATGAACGACACCCGCGACCTCGTAGCGGTCGCCGTCGCCTGTATATCCGCCGTCGGCATAACCCGACAGGACACGCTCCGCCTTGGCCGGAGTCTGTGTCGTGGTGTCGGCGGTATTGCCCGGCTGCATATTCTTGATTTTATCGCGTTCGGCCTTTGCAGTCGCCATTTGCGCGACACCGGTAGCAGTCATCAAGGCGGCCGCCGCAATGCCCCACGGAGTATAACCGAACTGCGCAAAAGTCTTGATTACTCCGACAGCTGTATCAGCGATAATCTGAGAAACCTTTATCGCAAAGTCTACATCGGCATATTTCTTTTGAATTTCGAGTTTTTTGTTTTCCTTTTCTTCTTCGAGTGCTGCGGTGTCCTCTCCGTTATTTTTCGCCTGTTGTATCAGAACATCGTATTTCGCATCACTCTTGGCGATTTCGGCATCCTGTATGGCGGTGAACATCGAGCCGGAGAGATTCGCGTAATAATCGAAATATTGTTTTGCGTTATCTACTCCGAGTTGCAATTTTTTGCGCTGATAGTCTTTTTCTTTTATCAGCCCTTGACGGTGGTAGTTTTCGAGCTGCTCGAGTTCTCGCTGGTATTCTTGCCCCCACGAAAGCCCGGTCAACTCCTGAAGCTGCCACTGCTGTTCAAGTGCCTGATAACGGAGGGCGGCGATACGGCGTTGTTTTTCTTCTTCGAGTGCCACGATTTCGTCCGCGCTCACTCCCTTGGCGTTCTTCAGATCCTCGTAATACAAACTTAGCCCCTGAATCTGCCGGGTAAATCCGTTTGCTATGCCGTCCGCGCTTGTTGTGTCGGTCATTGCCTCGCGTAGAGCTTCGGCGAATTTACCGGTATCAGTGAGGACTTTACTTTGTACCTGCTGAATTTCCTTTCCCAACTGCTGGAAAAGTTTCGTTTTCTCGTCCGTGGTGTAGTAATCGGCAGCGGCTACTTCGTCGTAATAACGGCGGAGTCCCTTCAGCTGCTCCTCGTGGTTCTGGCGTTCCAGTTCCAAAAGATAGATACCTGAAGCCTCTTGTAAATCGCTGTCAGCGATAACAGAGGCGCGTATTAAATCGGATTGATGTCGGTAAAACGCTTCATTCGCTGCCGTTCTCTGTTTGTGGTTCTCGCTGTCCTGTTGAACCATGGCCTTGTTTATAGCCTGTTGAGCGGTTACAGTCTGTTGAGCCAGTTTGTTCTGCTCTGCGTTTATCGCGTCGAGTGTTTTCGTGTGGCTCTGCTTGGTGTTGGCCTTCAGGGTATCGAGCGCGGCGTTGAGTTCCATGCAATAACGGATTAACTCTTTATTCTTGGCGATAGTCTTTTCCGTCGCGGTCATGTCGGTTTTATTGATTTCCAACAGTCGGCGCTGGTGCGCGTCGTCAACCGGGGCGGTCGCCTCGGTTATAGAATCTTCGCCGTATGTTCCCGGTTCTCTTTTATGCTTTGACTTGCCGAGAAGTTCCTTTTTTTCTTCCTGAAGGAGTTTGATACGTTTCTGAATCCGGTCGAGTTCTTCATCGCTCTGGGGATCGATTTTGCGAAGGCGTTTCAGTTCGGCGTTAATCTCCTTCAGGCGTGAAACGGTTTCGGTCGCCTTCGTGTTGGTCTTATCCAATACCGTATCTACCGTTTCGCCGGTAGAGGTTGACGGAGGAACGATAACGCCGTCAGAAATGGCTTTATTCATTCGCTCCTTGAACGCCTGTAAATCTTTGTCTGCCTGATTCCATATTTCCTTAGCTTGATTAAGCTCCTTTTTAGCCTTATCCTTATCGCTTGATTGCCATACGAAATTCTTTTTATCGGAAGCGTTTTCAGCTGCCAGAACGGCCTCGTCGTATGCGTCGCGAGCTGCTTCAGCTGCGGCGGAAAGTTCCTGAAGCTTGTCATAATTAGCCTTATACCTCATTTCTTTTTCTAAAGAATCGAGGTATAAGTCAAGTTTTTCTTTGGCTGCGACATATTTACTGGTGGTTTCGTCGATTTTCGCGTTATATCCCGGAATAATCTTATTCAGTTCGGCGACCGCCTTTTGTCGACGTTTCAACGACAAATTTTCATTTTCGGCGACCATTATCAGGGCTTCGATTTTGCCCTTCTGTTCCCCGTACTGTTTTGAGGCTTCGCGATTTGCCTCCGACCATGCGTCGGTCTTTTCTGTGGATTCGTCAATAACGGAATTATATCCAATAATAGCGGCTACAACAGTAGCAACCAATCCTATGACCAATAGAATAGGGTTAGCCATCATCGCTGCGTTCCATGCCCTTTGAGCCACAGCCGCAACGCCTGAGGCAGCCGCGTCTTTGTATAGTGCGACCGCTTTGGCCGCCAGAGCCTTGATTGCGTTGGCGATATTGGCGATAAATGTTTTAGTTGCATTTGAGGCGGCAAGCTGTGCGACCTTATATGCGATCAAGGCTGTTACAAGTCCATTTATAGCAGCGCGGCCGATTGCTGTCTGTGTAAACAGTTTCGTAAACCAGCCGACGAGAGTACCGACGGCGGACACAAGCAGCCCGAACACTCCGGCGGCAAAAGCGACTATTTGCCCCAAAGGTGAAAAAGCGTCGATAATAGAACCTATCCAGTTGACGACCTCTGTAGCCCATTCGTAGAATAATTTAAGAGCCTCCCTGAAGTCGAAAAATTTCAACACCAGACCTTCGACCGCTGACTCGAATCCCGCCCATGAGCCGGCGGCGTTGTCGCCCATTGTCTGCGACATCTTGTTAAAATCCCCCGTACAATCGGTAATGGAATCACGGAGGGCGAGAATGTTATCCGCTCCGTTCAGGAAGGTAGTAAAGGCTGCGACGCTTCGTTTATCGGTAAGTTCGAGAGCCTTCGCGAGGTTCACACCTTCGGCGTTAAGTTTGCGCAAACCGTTAACCAGTCCGTCAAGATTTGTAACCGGGCCCCCGAGAGCTTGAGCGAGGTCGCCGTTCGCGTCGGCGAGGTTAAGAAGTATATTTCGGGTCGCGGTGGCTGCGCTCGATGCGTCAAAACCGGCGTTTGCGAGTTGTCCGAGGAGTGCGGTCGTTTCTTCGACCGAGAACCCGAAGGAGTTCGCAACGGGGCCAACGGTTGAGAGGGAAGCCTGTAACTTGTTAAAGTCAAGTGCGCTTTTTGTGGTGGCGACGGCAAAAGTAGCCATAACACTTTCAGCGTCGCCCGCGTCCTTGTTGAACATACGCATGGCGGCGCCGGCAAAGGCGGCCGCGCTTGAAAGGTCGGTATCTACGGCCTTCGCGAATTTCAGGGTGGCGGGTGTCAGTTTCTCGATAACATCTTGCGAGAATCCGAGTTTTGCAAGTTCGGTCTGAAGCCCTGTAACCTGTGAGGCTGTGGCGGTTGTCGTACGCCCTAAAAACTTGGCTTGCTCCGTCAGACGTGAAACCCCTTCGATAGTCGTACCCAAAACGGCGGCTAACTTTGAATTTGAACGCTCGAAGTCCTGAATGGTAGTTATCAGATTCTTAAATGAGCCTACAACGTAGGTAGTTATAGCTGTACCGACAGCAAGTAATGCGCCCTGCATCACTTGTGTGATACTTGGCAGACTTTTAAATTTTTCCCATAATGATTTTGTTGGAGCTTCCGCCTGTCTGAGGGCTTCCTGATATCGTCTTACTTCAGCTTCAGTCTTTTTCCATTCTTCAGGGTGGAGTGCCTTCGATGTGTTTGCAAGTTGTCGGGTCAGGTTCCGCAGTTCCTTTTTAAGGTCAGCCGCCGACATTCTCGAAATATCGATTTTCTCACGCTCGTCGGCGATGGCCTTTTTTCTTGCGTCAATCTCTTTGGTGTTTGCGCGTATTGTCTCGTTCAGCCTCTTGATTTCGGCCGAGTAGTCGCCTTCGGTAGCTGCGAGCCGGGAAATCTCTTTGCGGTGTTCGGCGTTCTGCTTCCGGATATTTTCTATCTCGTTAGTCAGACGGTGGATTTCCTCTTGAGCTTTCTGCGCCCTTAAATCGAGTTCGACCGAGACTTTATCGTTTCTTAATTTAGACATAGTTAAGGGGTAACTTTGTTTTTCGGCAAAGTTACCCCCTTTGAATCAGTAAGCGAAGGACATTATTTCCCGTTTATAATGGTATTTGCAAGACCAAAACCGATGCCCATCATAGAGGTTGTTTAATAACAAATGTTAATCCAAAGTGGTAGCATCTTTCAGTTAACTCGTTATTGCACAGAGGGAGCATAGCTGGGGCTATGTGACCGAGGTGTAAT
>DLAR01000052.1 GCA_002494015.1 Porphyromonadaceae bacterium UBA7042
TTGTTATGAAACGCCCTCTAAGAGGGTGCAAAAAACGACCTCTTAGAGCGGAACAACACTTAACGTCACAGATGGATTTTAGCAAAAATATACCCACACGCCTCGGCCTGTTGGCACTGTCGCCTATCGCTGTCTTCCTCCTGATGTATGTGGCCGTGTCGGTCATCATCGGAGATTTCTATAAAATGCCCATCGCAGCAGCCATAGTCGTGGCATCGGTATGGGCAATCACAATATACCGTGGCCACACACTGTCAGAACGCATCGAGACATTCTCGCGGGCGGCCGGACACAGCAACATCATGTACATGATCTGGATATTTATCCTCGCGGGCGCATTTGCCTCGGTTGCCAAGGAAATCGGGGCGGTCGACGCGACAGTCAACCTCACGCTGCGATTTTTCCCGTCAAGCCTTATCATTCCCGGCATCTTCATCGCGGCATGCTTCATTTCAATATCTGTCGGCACGTCGGTGGGCACAGTCGTGGCTCTCACGCCGCTTGCCGTAGAGATGGCGGGAGCCGGAGGCGGAAATGTGCCTTTCTATGTTGCCGTAGTCCTCGGCGGCGCGTTTTTCGGCGACAACCTGTCCTTCATATCCGACACAACCATTGCCGCCACCCGCTCACAGGGATGCAAGATGGCCGACAAATTCAAAGCCAACCTAAAGCTCGCACTTCCGGCGGCCGCAGTGACACTGATTCTATACTTTTTCATGGGACAAGGCACCCCAGTCATACCCGTCTCCGATGATACCGACTACCGGCTCGTCATACCCTACATCATCGTCATCGCCACCGCCGTTGCCGGGATAAACGTCACCATCGTCCTCTCGCTCGGATTCGCGTCGGCCATGATTCTCGGACTCATCAACGGGTATGGAATCATCGAACTTTTCGGCTTTATGGGGGCTGGCATCGACTCGATGGGCAATCTTATCATAATCACACTCCTCTCGGCAGGAATGCTCGGCGTAATCCGTGCGGCAGGAGGCATCAACTACCTGCTGCAAGTGTTGACGCGCAGCGTCAGTGGAACCCGGGGCGCACAGGGATGTATCGCGTTACTGGTCTCCCTCGTAAATCTGTGCACGGCCAACAATACCGTGGCAATCATCACCACAGGCCCGATAGCGCGCGAAATCGGGACGCGCTACGGGGTAGACCCGCGCAAAAACGCGTCACTCCTCGACACTTGCTCGTGCATCGTGCAATGCCTCATTCCCTATGGCGCGCAGACACTCCTTGCCACCTCCCTTGCCGGCATCTCACCCGCCGCCCCGTTTCCCTATCTTTATTACCCGTGGGCACTGGCCATAGCAGTGCTTGTATCCGTCCTTGTAAAGAAAAAATAATGAATTTGTGAAACTATTTCGGGTTAAACGCAACTAACTTACAAAAAACGACCCGATGGTTTGCACTACCGACTATAATACCGCCTACTCGGCAATGATAAAACGGCACGAGAAGATTATCTTCAGTGTCTGCTTTTTCTATGCCACTCCCGCCACCGCTTTTGAAGATTTGAGACAGGAGGTGCTGATTTCGTTATTTAAAGCCTATCGACACTTCCGACTGGAAAGTTCCGAATCGACATGGGTTTACAAAGTATGCATCAACACTTGCCTGTTCTCGTTAAGAAAGTTTTCCCCTAAAATCAGGACAGTATCACTCAACGAGCTGCCTGTGGCGCGTCTGCAAGAATCTACCGACAATGATTTTAAACGCAGGATTGAATGGCTGTACCGAGCGATTTCAACCCTTGGCCCGATGGACAAAGCCATTATATTAATGTGGCTCGACGAATTGAGTTACGACGAAATCGCTGCCAACATGGGCATACCGCGCAACACGGTCGCAACACGCCTGCACCGCATCAGAAAAAAACTATCGTCCAACAAAGAAAACATCTGAACTATGGAACTTGAAGACTTGAAGACAGCGTGGAAATCAGTCGGGGCACAAATTGAACAGCTCTCAAATTTGGATTGCGGAAATTTACCCCGGAAAGAAAAAGCCGATGCCAAGACAAAAGTCATGTGGCGAGTCCTGACAGGGGCATTATTTTCCCTCGCAGGACTTGTACTCATGGCAAGCTCACGACTGTGGGCCCCGCTAAAACTCCCTGTATTGTGGGTGATAGCAATCTCGGTGGTAATTTTTATTGGATTAGTGTCAGAAATATATCTTGCACGGATGATATACAAGATAAATCTGTGGGAAAACACCAACTACGAAGTTTTTACCCGCGTAATCCACATAAAAAAACTATACCGCACAATCGAACTCATCTTGTCAGTGCTCGCTATCATGGTTTTCGGCAGCCTGTCACTATGGCCACCATTACAAAACAGCCCGTCGATTATAGTGATATGGGGACTGCTATCATTAGGCTTAGCCCTCGAATATATCTGGTATCGGCGAAATGGCAAATACCTTGACGAGATGGGCAGTCATGATTAACCTGCATAATTAGAGGCCGGTTTTAAACAACATCTTAACAATATCTAAACATCACATATATGAAACATCTTTTATTATCAATTATCAGCACGGCTATTGTTGCTATATCGACAGGCGGATGCGTGGAAAAATCGAACCCCAAAATCACTGAGGTTGACAGAAACTTAAAAATATCGATTAATCAGACCGAGATTAAAAATGGAACAGTGACCCCTGTGTCCCCGGCATTGCTCGAAGAAACGGTACATATATCGAATCTTGTTCATTATGCCGAAAACGGCGACAGCGTGACCGTCCCCTTCTACTTCTCTAACGTCGAAAAATATTCCGAAATCACCGGAAACAACATCGAAAAACAGATTGCAATCAGCATAAACGGAAAAATAATCGCTACACCTACCGTAAAGATGCAACTCAACAACGGAGCCTGTTCAGTATTGTTGTCACCAGAACAAGTCTCGGAATTGTTTTAGCGGGTTCAAAGAATCGACATAAAAACGGTTATTAAACACCCTCTTAACAATTCAACCGGGTTTTGCGGCTGACCCATTTCAACCGGGCTTTGCCGCTGACCCGGCATAACGGGGAGTCCCGGTCAAAAGGTCGGGGCGCAAAAAATAACCCGGGCCGGTCTCG
>DLAR01000041.1 GCA_002494015.1 Porphyromonadaceae bacterium UBA7042
ATTCATGACGAAATCCGACGCGTGAAAACGGGCTTTGGATTTAACATTTGTTATGAAACGCCCTCTTAGCCGACATATAAGCCGACCTTTACAATAGTAAACAAATTTCTATCACCTGAGTTCTATCTCACCGGCATCACCTTTAACCACACATAAAAATCTGACAAATCAGACCAATTATCCACCCTTTTTCCTTAAAAATCCACAAACATTATTGAAATATCGTTTTTTATTGCTACCTTTGCAATCTATTGCACAGCGAAACAAAACTATGAATATCCCGCTTTCATTAATTGTGAGCGGCATTTTTAACTAAACACCGTAAAGATTTTTCGTCCATGTGTGGAATTGTTGGTTATTTAGGCTCACGCCAAGCCTATGACATCCTCATCCAAGGGTTACACCGCTTGGAATATCGCGGCTATGACAGTGCCGGAACAGCACTCGTCAATGCCGATGGTTCTCTTAATGTCTATAAGGCAAAAGGCAAAGTGAGCAACCTCGAACAATCAGCTGCCGGCAAAGACACCACAGGCACCCTCGGAATCGCCCACACCCGCTGGGCGACCCACGGAGAGCCAAACGATGTCAACGCCCATCCCCAGATATCCCAGACTCATTCTATCGCCCTTGTCCACAACGGAACTATAGAAAATTACAATGTGCTGAAAAAGGCTCTCATCCAGCACGGTTACTCATTTGAAAGCGAAACCGACACCGAAGTCCTTGTCCAGCTAATCGAATATATCAAGCTCACCGGCGGCTGCTCACTGCTCGACGCCATCATCGAGGCCCTTCATCAGGTAGAAGGAGCCTACGCTATCGCCGTGGTCGAGGAAAACAACCCCGACACGATGATTGTGGCACGCAAGGCTTCCCCGCTGGTAATCGGCGTTGGTGACGACGAGACATTCATCGCGTCTGACGCCACTCCCATCGTGGGCTTCACTGACCGTGTCGTTTACCTCCGTGACAACGAGATTGCCGTCATCAAGCGCAACGAACCTCTCCAGATTCTCTCTCTCGAAAACAACAAACCATCCAAAATTGACATCCAGACACTGAAACTCTCAGTCGCACAACTTGAAAAGGGAGGATATGACACCTTCATGCTCAAGGAAATCTTTGAGCAGCCCGCGACACTGCGCGACTGCATCCGCGGCCGCATCGTTGACGACTGCAACCGCATCGTGCTGTCAGGAGTCGAGATTCACCGCGACCGATTCCTCAATGCCCGCCGCATAGTCCTCGTAGCCTGCGGCACATCATGGCACGCCGCCCTTATAGGCAAACGCCTCATTCAGGAAATGTGCCGCATTCCCGTCGAGGTGGAATACGCTTCAGAGTTCCGCTATGGAAACCCGGTTCTTGACAAAGAAGACATCGTGATTTCCATTTCACAGTCGGGCGAGACAGCCGACACCCTCGCCGCCATCCAGCTCGCCCGCGAGAAAGGGGCGTTTGTCTACGGAATCTGCAACGTCGTGGGAGCATCCATCCCGCGCAACACCGATTCAGGCACATACATCCACGTCGGCCCCGAAATCGGGGTGGCCTCGACCAAGGCGTTCACCGGTCAGGTCACAGTGCTGACACTGCTGGCCCTCTCAATCGGGCAACTCCGCGGAACCGTAGTCCCCGAGACCGTCCACGAAATCGCGTCGGCACTAATGGAAATGCCCAAGACCATCGAAAAAGTGCTCAAACTCGACGGTGAGATTCAGAAACTGTCACGCACATTCACCTACGCTCACAACTTCCTGTATCTCGGCCGAGGCTACAACTATCCCACAGCGCTCGAAGGCGCCTTGAAACTAAAGGAAATATCCTATATCCACGCCGAAGGCTATCCCGCTGCCGAGATGAAACACGGCCCCATCGCCCTTATTGACCACGAAATGCCGTCGGTGATAATCGCCCCGAGCGACTCGCTCTATGACAAAATAATCAACAACGTGCAGCAAGTCAAGTCACGCGGAGGCTCGGTTATCGCTATCGTCAGCAAGGGCAACCACGCTATGGCAGAAATGGCCGATTACACCCTCGAAATCCCTGATGTCCCCGAATGCCTGACCCCCATCGTGGCATCGATTCCCCTCCAGCTGCTGGCCTATTACATCGCCATCAACAAAGGCAAAAACGTAGACCAACCGCGCAACCTTGCCAAGTCAGTCACCGTAGAATAACGATAACGCAATCCCAATGCCACAAGGGCGCGTAGCCGGACAGCAATTAGTCCGATGCTACGCGCCCTTATTCCTTTTATACCGCTTAGACCCCGTTCCTTTTCACGACTTTAGGCCCCACAGCGATGTTATACAACACACTGTTGACAGTTTTTTAAAATTTTAATAATATTATTTGCATTTTACGGGAAAAATCCCTACATTCGTGCTGAAATCTAAGACCCTAGGTAGTATTATACCGAAAAACTACTGACATTAATACTAAAATATAACATAAATACATCATCGATGAGCTATCTAAAGTTTGATAAAAACCTGATGATTAATCTTGAGCAATCCCTTCCCAAAGAGATGCTGCGCACTAATCAGTCAGGTGCCTATCACTGCACGACGGTTGTTGACTGCAACACGCGCAAACAGCACGGCCTGCTCGTGGTTCCGGTTCCGGAACTGGGAAATTCATGGCATGTGATGCTGTCATCGCTCGACGAGACCGTCTACCAGCACGGCGCGCCGTTCAACCTCGCCCTTCACCGTTACAACGGCGGAGTCTACAGCCCCAACGGCCACAAATACATCCGCGAGTTTGATTGCGAGAGCGTTCCGCGCACCACCTACCGCGTGGGAGGTGTAATCCTCACCAAGGAGAAAATTTTCATCTCCAACGAAAACCGCATCCTCATCCGCTACACCCTGCTTGAGGCCCACTCGCCCACGACTCTGCGATTCAGACCCGTTCTCGCATTCCGCGAAGCCAATGAGCTCTGTATTGCCAACGACGCGCTCAACCCTGAATGCCCCGAGGTGCCCAACGGTGTCTCGGCTTGTCTTTACAAGGGATACCCCACCCTCTACATGCAGTTCAACCACAAACCGACATGGACCTACGACCCACACTGGTACAATGGATTTGAATACATCAAGGACATGGAGCGCGGCGTGCCCTACACTGAAGACCTTTGGGTTCCGGGATATTTCGACATACCCATCAAGAAAGGCGAGTCTATAATCTTTTCGGCCGGTCTTTCAGAAATATCCCCCCGCTCGCTCAGCAAAATGTATGAAAAAGAAGTTGCCGGGCGCACTTGCCGCACATCTTTCTTCAACTGCCTCAAAAACGCCGTAAAGCAATGCTATCTCAACGAAGGTGACAACATGTACCTCCTTTCGGGTTATCCGTGGGGCAAGATTCTTGCCCGCAACACCTTCATGGCACTCCCGGGAGCCACAATCGCCATCAACCACCGCGAAGACTATGAAAAGATTGCCGATACCGCGCTGAACGCATTGAAACTTTTCATGGAAACAGGCGAGCGAGACGAGCGACTTCTCGGAATAGACCTCCCCGACATACCCCTGTGGGCGATATGGGCAATACAGCAATATGCCAAGACCTATGGCCGCGACGAAGCCCGCCGCCGCTACTTCCCCGTAGTGAAGGAAATCATTTCCTATATCCTTGCCGGAAAACATCCCAACCTCGGGATTGACGAAAACGGAATGGTCACCACCAACGGCTCTGACAAACCGATGTCGTGGATGAACGCCTCGCTCGGCGGCCGTCCCATCGTTCCCCGCACAGGCTATCTTGTCGAGTTCAACGCATTGTGGTACAACGCGCTTGTCTTCGGGTCGCGCCTTGCCGAAGGCGACGAGGCCCTTGCCGCCGATGCCGAAGCATGGACAGCCGTAGCCGAGAAAATAAAACCGGCGTTCACCGACAAGTTCCTCAATGACTACGGCTACCTCTACGACTATGTCGCCGGCACCTATGCCGACCCGTCGGTACGCCCCAACATGGCCGTCGCCATCGGCCTCGACTATACCCCGCTCGACCGCCGTCAGCGCAAGGGTGTGCTCGACGTTGTGACACGAGAGCTGCTCACCCCAAAAGGACTCCGCACTCTTTCGCCCAAAAGCTACGGCTACCGCCCGTTCTACGTCGGGTCGCCCGAAGACCGCGAGATGGCACTACACAACGGGCCGGCCCGTCCTTGGCTGATGGGATTCTACGCCGATGCCTACCTCAAGGTATTCGGCCTCAGCGGCGTAAGCTACATCGACCGCATGCTCATCGGGTTTGAAGACGAAATGTCACAGGGATGCATCGGCTCGCTGTCACAGCTTTATGACGGCAATCCGCCCTTCAGCGGACGCGGCGCGATAAGCCATGTGACCAACGTCGCCGAGGTTCTCCGCACCCTGACCACTCTGAAAAAAATAAACATGGAATAATAATCTCACAACCCCATAGCAATGAAAGCATTAATGTTCGGGTGGGAATTCCCCCCTCACATCCTCGGCGGTCTCGGAACTGCCAGCTACGGTCTCACCAAGGGTATGTGGGAATGTGGCGACATGGATATAACCTTCGTTATCCCAAAGCCCTTCGGTGACGAAGAAAAACACTTCGCCAACATCATCGGCATGTCACAGGTTCCCATCGCTTGGCGCGACGTCAACCGCGACTATGTAGAACAGCGCATCGGCAAACTGATGAACCCCGACCTGTATTACCGCCTGCGCGACCACATCTATGCCGACTTCAACTACATGCGCACCAACGACCTCGGTTGTCTTGAGTTTTCAGGCCGATACCCCGACAACCTCGTGGAAGAAATCAACAATTACTCAATCTGCGCCGGAGTCATCGCCCGCACGATAGATTTTGACATAATCCACTCCCACGACTGGCTCACATATCCCGCAGGCATCCACGCCAAACAGGTTACAGGCAAACCACTCGTCATCCACGTTCACGCCACCGAGTTTGACCGCTCCCGAGGAAAGCCCAACCCCACAGTGTTCGGCATCGAGAAAGACGGCATGAACAATGCCGACCACATCATAACCGTGTCCAACCTCACCCGCGACACCGTAATCAACAACTACGGCATCGACCCCGCCAAGGTGACCACCGTCCACAACGCCGTTACCCCCCTCACAACCGAGCAGCTCAGCGTGACGACGACAAAACCCAAAGAGAAAGTTGTCACATTCCTCGGCCGCATAACGATGCAGAAAGGCCCCGAATACTTCGTAGAGGCCGCCGCAAAGGTGCTGAAAAACAACCACAACGTGCGCTTTGTAATGGCAGGCAGCGGCGACATGATGGACAAGATGATTCTCCTCGCCGCCGAGCGCGGTATCGCCGACCGGTTCCATTTCCCCGGCTTCCAGAAAGGCAACCAAGTGTACCAGATGCTGAAAGCAAGCGATGTCTACGTCATGCCCTCAGTATCGGAACCGTTTGGAATATCCCCCCTCGAAGCGATGCAGATGGGAGTACCCTCGATTATCTCCAAGCAGAGCGGGTGTGCCGAAATCCTGACCAACGTCATCAAAACCGATTACTGGGACATCGACGCCATGGCCGACGCCATAAACGCCATCGTGACCTACCCCGCCATGTATGAACAACTGCGCGAGGACGGCCTTGCCGAAGTCAACCAGATCACATGGGACAAAGCCGGACAGAAAGTCATCAACATCTACAACCAAGTCATCAACAAATAATAATGGCCATCGTGCCACAACAACCAAAAACAGAAAAAAGCATCATGAAAGCAATTTGTTTCTATTTTCAGATTCACCAACCGTTCCGCCTGAAAAGATACCGCTTTTTCGATATAGGCAATGACCATTATTACTATGATGACTTTGCCAACGACGACATCGTAACACGCATCGCCCAGCGCAGCTACATCCCTGCTGCCGAGTCGCTCCTGCGCATGATCGAGCAGAGCGGAGGCAAATTCCGCTGCGCCATCTCTGTCACAGGCACCGCCCTCGAGCAGTTTGAACAGTATGTGCCCGAGTTCATCGACCTGCTGAAAAAACTCGCCGATACCGGATGCGTGGAATTCCTTGCCGAAACCTATGCCCACTCCCTGTCGTCGCTTATAGACCCCGAAGAATTTGCCGGTCAGGTCAAGGTTCATGACGAGAAAATCCACGACCTTTTCGGCGTAAAGCCCAAAGTACTCCGCAACACCGAGCTCATCTACTGTGACGAACTCGCCCCGCAGATTCTCGCAATGGGCTACAAAGGCGTGCTGACCGAGGGGGCAAAACACATCCTCGGATGGAAATCGCCCAACTATGTCTACTCCGCAGCCACCGCACCCAAGCTCAAACTGCTGCTCAAGAACGACAAGCTCAGCGACGACATCTCGTTCCGTTTCAGCAACCCCCAGTGGGACGCATACCCCCTCACCGCCGACAAATACATCGACTGGATTGCCGAAACCCCCATGGAAGAACAGATCGTCAACCTGTTCATGAATCTTGAGACCTTCGGCGAGCTGCAACCCCGCGAAAGCGGCATATTCCAGTTCCTCGAAGCACTTCCCCGCTTTGCCGCAGAGAAAGGCATCGAATTCTGGACCCCGTCGACAGCCATCTCCAAGCTGAAACCGGTGGCCGAACTGTCAGTGCTCCACCCCATCTCTTGGGCCGACGAAGCACGCGACACCTCGGCATGGCTCGGCAACAAGCTGCAAAACGAGGCATTCAACAAACTCTACTCCGTGTCAGAGCGCGTGCGCCTGTGTGACGACCGCCGCTTGAAACAGGACTGGTATTACCTTCAGGCGTCAGACCACTTCTTCTACATGTCGACCAAGCACATGGCCGACGGAGCCGTCCACTCCCACTTCTCGCCCTACGAGACACCGTTCCAAGCATTCACCAACTACATGAACGTCCTTAGCGACTTCATCGTGCGCGTCGAGGAACAATATCCCCTCTCTATCGAGAACGAGGAACTTAACGCACTCCTGACCACAATCCGCAACCAAGCCCGCGAAATCGAGACACTGAACAAGGAGGCCGAGTCGATGCGCAAGAACATCGAGCATTTCAACGAGGAACACCTGTTGCGAGACAAGATAGCCGCCGACGGGAAACCTGACGAGGAAAAACCGGCAGCCAAAGCTCCGGCCAAGAAAAAACGCGCCGCCTGCAAATCCAAGAAAAAGCCAGCCGAAAACGAAGACAAAGCCTGACAACCCTAAGAGTATGTTCAAATACATACTCTAAGTCGTCAGACACCCGTTTTGACCGCGACCGGGACAGTCTTGTCAACGCAAGTACTGCCCGGTCGCAGCTCAAATAAAGGGGCCGATTCCACGGCTCTTTCATTTAACCT
>DLAR01000072.1 GCA_002494015.1 Porphyromonadaceae bacterium UBA7042
ATTCATGACAAAATCCGACTCGTGTAAACGGGCTTTGGTTTCACATTTGTTTTTAAACAACCTCTTAATATCGGCGGTAGTCCTAAAGGCAACCGCCGATATTTAAGAGTTTTAGATGATGAGCATTGCGTCGCCGTAGACACCGAAACGGTATTTTTCCTTGACGGCCTCGTTGTAGGCTTTCATGACGAGGTCGTAGCCTCCAAATGCCGCAACCATCATGAGCATGGTTGAGTAGGGGAGGTGGA
Organism: Porphyromonadaceae bacterium UBA7042; assembly: GCA_002494015.1. Classification (GTDB taxonomy): domain Bacteria; phylum Bacteroidota; class Bacteroidia; order Bacteroidales; family Muribaculaceae; genus Duncaniella. Next base: position 249 of record DLAR01000072.1, read on the forward strand.
AGTTGGAGACAAGGGCATTGGCAACAGTAAATTCGTATGGCGGGAAGATGAACTTGTTGGTCCAGCCTGAGTAGGTCTTCATGTGTCCGCCCATCGAGACTGCGCCGACGATGCCACGGAGAACCGACGTGCCGACGGCGCACACGCGGCCGCCGTTGTCCTTGGTTGTGTTTACGAGTTCGACAAGCTGCTCGTTGGCTTCCATTTCTTCGGAGTCCATGCGGTGCTTGGTGAGGTCTTCGACATCAATCTCGCGATAGTTTCCGAGGCCGCTGTGGACGGTCAGGAATCCTTGCTGCACACCTTTGATTTCAAGGCGCTTGAGCAACTCGCGAGAGAAATGGAGGCCGGCAGCGGGGACAACCACTGCTCCCTCTCGGGCGGCGAAGATGGTCTGATAGCGTTCTGCATCCTCGGGTTCGGGTTCGCGCTTGATGTAATCGGGGAGGGGGGTGTTGCCGAGTTTGTAAAGCGCCTCCTTGAATTCGTCGTGAGGGCCGTCATAGAGGAAACGCAGAGTGCGGCCTCGCGAAGTGGTGTTGTCGATAACTTCGGCAACCATCGACTCGTCATCGCCGAAGTAAAGTTTGTTGCCGATGCGGATCTTTCGGGCAGGTTCGACGAGAACGTCCCACAACTTGTTTTCAGCGTTAAGCTCGCGCAGGAGGAATACCTCGATGCGCGCGCCTGTTTTTTCTTTGTTGCCGTAGAGGCGCGCAGGGAAGACCATAGTGTCGTTGAACACCATCAGGTCACCGTCGACAAAGTAGTTTATAATTTCTTTGAACACATGATGCTCGATAGAACCGTCGGCACGGTTGACGACCATGAGGCGTGACTCGTCGCGCACTGGGGCGGGATGCTGTGCAACCAGTTCTTCGGGGAGGCGGAATTTGAATTGGGATAACTTCATGAGAGTTAAATTTTTGTAAGTAGTTGCCGATAGCTACTGTATCGTTCTATATCCGTTAATGATCGGCAGTTGTGATTATATTGATTCTGATGATTTATTATCGGGGTTTTCGTAACCTTCGGGGAAGGTAAGGTCAACGGTGCGTATAAGCTCTATTGCGGCATCGACGCTGAGGCATTTGTCAAGCCGGGCATCACCCACCCGGGTGCGCTGCAAGCCGATCAGGTGTGCGCCTGAACCGAGTGCTTCGCCGATGTCGCGGGCAAGGGCTCGGATATAGGTACCCTTGCTGCAGGTGACATCGATTGTAAGCACTTTGGCAGCATCGTCGTAATCGACAAGGCGGATTTCGTCTATTACGAGAGTCTTTGGTTTCAACTCCACCTCGCGGCCTTTGCGGGCCATGTGGTAGGCGCGGTGTCCGTCAACCTTGCATGCCGAGAAGGCAGGGGGAATCTGCTCGATCTTACCTACGAATCGCGAGAGCGTTTCCTCGATTGAGCGGCGGGTGATATGGCCGGTCGGATAGGTTGCGTCAATCTCGGTTTCGAGGTCGAAAGAGGGGGTGGTCGCGCCAAGTTTTATCGTTGCGATATATTCCTTTACCCCTGCTTGGAGCGAGTCAATCAGTTTTGTTGATTTCCCGGTCACGATGACCATCACGCCGGTGGCGAGAGGGTCGAGCGTCCCGGCGTGGCCAACCTTGAATTTTTTCAAGTGCAGCCGACGCAGCAACGCGCCTCGCAGCCGCTTTACAACGTCAAACGATGTCCAGCCCAGCGGTTTGTCAACCCACAGTGTTTCTCCTGAGATGAAATCCATGACAGCCAATTACCAGATGAGACAAAGAATACCGGCAAGCACGCAGTAGACGGCAAACCACACGAGTTTGCCCTTTTTCACGATGTCGAGCATCCATTTGCAGGCGATGCATCCCACGATGAATGACGCAAGGAAGCCTATGACGAGCGGCAGCGCGCCTACAGTCGCGGCAGGGTCGGTAACGACTTCGTCGGGGAACAGCATGTCTTTCAGATCGAGCAATCCTTTGCCGAGGATGGGGATAATCACCATCAGGAACGAGAATTGCGCTACTTTCTCGCGGTTGTCACCGAGGATTATGCCGGTAGCAATCGTGGTTCCCGAGCGCGAGAGGCCCGGAAGGACTGCTACAGCTTGGGCGCAGCCGATGATGAAAGCGTCGAGCCAGCTGATGTCACGGCCTTGGGGATGCGCGGGGTTCATGAGGGCGGGGCGGGTGCGGGTGAAATAGGCAAAGCAGAGGAGAATTGCGGTAATAATCAAGCAGATGCCGACAATGGTGAGGTTGCCTTTAAAAAATTCTTCAACATCCTTTTGGAAAAATGCGCCGACAATGCCGACCGGAATGCATGAGAGGAGAATCTTGCAGACGTAGAAAAACTTGTCGTCACGCTTGATTGTGAAAAATGACACGAGGAGCGGATAAAATTCTTTCCACAGGATGACTATGGTGCTTAAAACTGTTGCGACATGCAGCATAATGCTGAATTCGAGCGACGCGTCGGGGTCGAGTGACACTCCGAGAATCTGCTTGAATATTTCGAGATGCCCGCTGCTGCTGATGGGGAGGTATTCGGAAAGACCTTGGATTATCCCAAGGATAAGGGCGTCAAACCAATCCATTTTTATAGTTGAAAAATTGTGAATCGTAAGGGGTTAGTTCTCTGTGTCGTTTTCTGACGTGCTTTTTGGAGCTTTCCACATTATCCCGACACCCATGAATAGGAAACCGAGAAATGTTATGGTGGGGCCGACTACTATGCGCCGTGTCGAGAAAATGTCGGCGTCAAAAGTCTCGGTGGTCGTGCTTGATCCTGTCATGAGCAGGAAACCGATGACAATCATGGCACCTGCGATAGCCATGAGAATAAAGTTGATTTTTACCAAGGGCATTTCGCGACGGCTCTGCGTCTCCAGAGTGGCTTTGGGGGCCGCAGGGGAGCGGCGGGTGGATGTGGAACTCATTATTTTATCTTAGAAATTATGTTTAATGGAACATGTCATCGTAGCTGCGGCTCAAATAACGGTTAGTCGCCATCAATGCCGCTATAAAACAGATGATGATGCCGAGGATTATCATTGCTCCGAAAACCGGCAGCGCTGTCTCCCATGTCACGACTTCTCCGATTCCGCCTGAAAGGGAGCGGGCGTAATAGACTAACGCGGCTGTGATTGCCGAGGCTATTATCCCGGCCACGATGCCGTTGACAATGTTGGAAGTCAGGAACGGGCGGCGGATGAACCCGTCGGTGGCACCGACAAGTTTCATCGTGTAGATGGTGAAACGCCGCGAGTAGACGGCTAAACGTATAGTGTTGAAAATCAAAACAAACGAGATAATCAGCAATGCGGTGGCGACAATCAGGAGCGATAGCGTGACATTGGCCATCGTGGAATTGACTGTGTCGATGACTTCGGCATGAATCGTGACTTCCACCACCTCGGGGAGCAGCATGATCGGCGCGACGATAGCGTCAAGACTGTCAGGCGACGCGTAGGGTGCATTTACATGCACCTCCATTTCGGGGAAGAAAGGATTGACATTGGCCAGTTCAAGAATGTTTTCATCCTCTCCGATCATTTGTTGCCAGCGTTTCAACACAACTTCGGGGGATGCATAGTCTACCGACTTGGTTGACGGGGAGGATTCAATCCGTTTTTTGATATTTTCGATTTGAGACGCTGTCAGGTCATCGTTGAGGATAACGACATACCCCATGTTTTCGCGGACATTTTGCGCGACATTGTGCATTGCTATACCTGTCAGTGCTGCGATACCGAGTATTAGCAGTACGAGAGCCACCGAAACTGTCGCAGTCGCACGGGTGCTGAACAAAGGGATGCTATGATGACGCTTTCTCTTCATAAATGTGAAATAATTTGCAAAATTAACACATTCTGTCCCCCTTGTCAATATTTTTACTTATAAAAAAATAAAAAAGGCATTTGAAATGAGGGGAGAAATAGTATTAGGGAGTTATACAGCGAGATCCAAGGGAAGGTCGCTGATGTCCTTGAGCCGTTTCCCGTCAATGAGGATATTCAACATCTCAATGGAATCTTCTGCATCGGTGGATTTTACCGCATTGACAAGTTCATAAAGAGCGAAATGATACAAGCAGTCTATATCGCCCGTGCCGAGTGCCAGCGAGGCAAGCCGAGAAGGCAGAGGTTCGGCTGTGACAACGTCTATGTGAGGCAAGTGTCCTTTTCTATTTCTGATTAGGCCGAGTGCCTCTGTCCGGCTGTTTTGCGCTCGGTCGCTTCGCATCGTCCACTTGGCTGAAATTGAGGCATGTAGTATCGGCAATGAATTGCATTTCATGCGCATATTAGACAACATTGCGACTGAATCATTTACAATATATTCCTGTCGGTTAATAATCTCATCGGGTTCCGGCTCACGGTAGATGACGATGTCTGGAGCTACCATGTAATCGTTGCCAAGAGTGGAAGCGAGTTGAATATCGTGTTTTGTCACTTTTTTAAGATATTCGAGATGCTCGTATTGTACAAAAGAGAATGTTTTTATCGCATTGCGATTTCCAAGTCTTTCCACATGCCATTTGCCGGGACGAAGATTCCCTAAATGCAGGAATGTGTCGCGGATAAAATTCATGGTTACACTTTCAAATTTGCCTCCAAGAGTCTGCCCTTCTGTTTTTTCGTGAGTTTCAGCTTCTAATTGTTTGGCAATAAGTGCCGAGATTGTTTTAGATAACCGTGAATCTTTGTCGGCATTGCTCGGTATGCCGTTTTTATCAACAGTCAGTATACCTGATTTTATCAAGGCATTATGATACTCTTTTCTTTTTTGTGCAATCAGAGGGTTCATCTTTATGGTTGTGTTTTAGTAATGACATCAATTGTCGGCCTACCGCTTCGGCTACAGGGGGAGGAAAGGCGTTTCCGATCATGCGGCATGCAAGAGTCTTTTTAGTGCCGAACATCCAACTGTCTGGAAACCCCTGTATCCGTGCCAGCATTCGAGGCGTTAGTCTCGGCATCCCTTCAAAATCCGGGTCAGGGGCGGTGTTGGCTATCCCTTTACCGTCTACTCCGAGTGTCGCCCATTCTCTTTTGGCGCGGGTGGGACCCAAGTCAGGTCCTCCGTGTTTTTTACTTCCCCCTACTATTGTCGGGGCAATATCGTTGGCCTGTTCTTTCCATTTATCGACGTTTTTCCATCCATGCGCTCCCATTAAGTCGTATAGAAGGGTGCCTACCGTCAGAGGTCGGTCAATGGTTGTCATAGGGAAGGAAAAAGTGTCGGTTAAATCTTTGCGAATCCCGATAATTATCACGCGGGGACGGAGTTGCGATACTCCAAAATCCGAGGCGTTCAGTAATTTTATGTGGGTGTTGTAACCCAAAAAAGAAAGACGACCTACGATTTTGTCTTTATAATCGGAAAATTTTGGGTCTAAAAATCCTCTGACATTTTCAATCATCACTGTCTTGGGCGATATTTCTTCTACAAGGCGCAGCATTTCAGGGAACAAATCACGTTCGTCGTGCTGGCCGAGCTGCTTTCCTGCCACACTGAAAGGAGGACACGGGACTCCGCCGGACAATAGGTCTATTTTGCCTCGAAATTGTTTTCCTGAAAAATTACGGACATCTTGGCAGACTACATTCCATTGGGGACGATTCTGTTTAATACAGTCGCAATATTCCTGTTCATACTCCACTAAAAGTGCATGGTGAAAGCCTGCAAGTTCAAGACCAAGAGCCTGTCCTCCTGCACCGGCGCATATTTCTAAAGATGTAAACCTTGTTTCTGGCTCATCTTCAATTAAAAAAGGCAATATCGGGGGAGTGGTCATATCTTCGTTTTTGAATAATTTGCAAAATTAACACATTCTGTCCCCCTTGTCAATATTTTTACTTATAAAAAAATAAAAAAGGCATTTGAAATGAGGTTAGTTTGTCGCGGGAAAGCGGGTTGAAGGGTGGAGGATGTAGGTGCTGTCGGGGCCTGAGGTTACGATGAGGCACGAGTAGCCGTTGCCGAGGGAGTCAATCATCTCGGTTGCCTGTGTAAGGGGCATTGCCATGCAGGCGGTGGCAAGCGCGTCGGCTATGGCACAGGATGGGGCGATGACCGTCGCCGATAGAGCCTCGGAGGTGGCGGGACGGCCTGTGCGCGGGTCGATTGTGTGCCACACACGCTCGCCGGCTTGGGTGACGCGGAAATTGCGGTAGTTTCCCGATGTGGCCACGGATGCAGTCTCAGCCGTGGTATTCTGCGGGGAGATGACGGCCATGCGCGAGTGGGTGACCGAAGTGTCGTTGCTGACGGGTGCGTCAATCATTATGCGCCATGCCTCCCCTCGTGGATTGGTGCCGCGCATCGCGATTTCGCCGCCGATTTCCACGAGGTAGTCGCTGCACCCGTTGCGGTGAAGCATTTCGGCGACAAGGTCTACGCCATAACCCTTGGTGATGGCACTGAAATTAAACTGTGTCGCGGTGTGTTTTTTTGCGATAGTCCCGTCGGGGAGTAACCGACACGAGCCGATTCCCACCAGTGAGGCGGCACTGTCAATTTCGGCTTGTTGCGGCTCCCGGCCTGTGTTTTTCCATCCGAAACCCCACAGGTCGACCAGCGGCGAGACCGTGGGGTCAAACATTCCGCCGCTTGCCGTGTTTATCTTTTGAGACATGATGAACACCCGTCTTATAAGTGAGTCGGTCATGGTCGTCTCGCCACGGTTTATGCGTGAGATGGCAGATGAATCGTTGAACGGTGACAGAGACATCTCGACCTGTTTCATAACGGCACGGATGGAATCGCCGAGTGGCCGGTTGCACCGGTAGACGATGCGGAACGTGGTGTTCCACACCCCTCCTTCGCTGACTTGATACTCGGCTTGACGGCTGCACCCGCCCCAAATGAGCGAAAGCAAGAGCAGTATTGCGGCTGAAAAAGAAAAATTGCGCATAACCATAATTTTTTTGTCAAATGTAGTGAATTTTATTGATGAATTCACTACATTTGCCACATGGAGTGATTAAAAATTTACACTAACCCCTTAACAAGATTATCTATGAAAATTTCTTATCTCTTTCTCGCTCCCGGCTTTGAGGAAATCGAGGCTTTGACGGTAGTTGACATTATGCGCCGTGCCGGACTTGATGTCAGAACGGTCTCAATTCTTGACGGGCAGTATGTCGTCACCGGCGCGCACGGCATTCAGGTGGCTGCCGACCTGTTGATGCCCGAGGTCGAAACAGAATCGGCCGAATGGCTTATTATTCCCGGCGGGATGCCCGGCGCGACTAACTGCGCTGCTTGTTCCCCGCTTACCGCCATGCTTGTTGACCATTATAAAAAAGGTGGTAAAATCGCAGCCATCTGCGCGGCTCCGGCGGTCGTGCTTGCTCCACTGGGAATCTTTGTCGGCAAAGAGGCCACTTGCTATCCCGGATTTGAAAATGCGCTCACCAAGGGCGGGATGACTGCTAATGGAGACCGCGTGGTATCGTTGCCGCAATTGATTACGGCCAACGGTCCTGCATCGGCAATGGCGTTTGCCCTCTCTATTGTCAGCAATTCATGCGGACAGGGCGTGGCCGAAGATGTAGCTGCCGGGTTGCTGTATAAATAATCTGTAATGAAATTAGAGGTCGTTGGATAACGCAATGTGAACTCCAAAGATGCATCTCTGATTTAAGAGGTCGTTTAAAAACGGGTGCGATAAAGCATTTGTTTTTAAACAACCTCTTATCGATTTTTTTTGATGTCTGTTTAACGGGTGTAGGGAGATTGCGCAATTTTAAGCAAAATTGTAAATTAAAAAGTGAAAAATATCTAAAAATAATAATTTTGTAGCGAAAAATAGATAAAAATAAGTTAAATGTGATTATCTTTGCGTTTTTAACGTATAAACCAACTATTATCATAATATATTAACCAATCAATCTTAATTATGCAGAAAATTTTCGCAAAATTGCTGGTAGTCCTTGTCATGATGGCGGGGCTGACGGCAACAGCCCGGGAGGTTGCCAAGTCGCAGCCTACCAAGGGCGTGGTGCGTGTGAAACTGCAGCCTGAGACCGCCCGCAAAATAGGAGCTTCTCCTTATCGCAAAGCACCGGGTGCCGCTTTTTCCACGGGTATGACCCAGCTGGACAAAAGCGCGCGGTCTATAAAGGCTGTCAGCATCGAGCGTATGCTCCCGTATGCACCCAAGTTTGAAGCCGAATATGCCAAGTTCGGCCTTGACCGGTGGTATGAAATCCGCTTTGACGAAAACGTCGATGCCGCCGAGGCACGTCGTGTCATGTCGCTGACTGCCGGTATCGAGAAAGCTGAAAACATTGTGCCGATGGTCCGTCAGGACGGCGGCACCGGAAAGGCACGCGTGCTTCAGTCACCGCTTCCTGCCGTAGCCGAGTCGGCAAGCGGGTTCAATGACCCCCGCCTCCCAATGCAGTGGCATTATCAGAATGACGGGTCGCTCTCCGGAAGTGTTGCCGGTGCCGACATCAATCTGTTCAACGCATGGAAAGTCACTACCGGCAGTCCCGATGTCCTTGTCGCCATCATTGACGGCGGTATCGACTACAATCACGAGGACCTTGCCCAGAACATGGCGATAAATCTTGCCGAGCTTAACGGCACCCCCGGCGTCGATGATGACGGCAACGGGTATGTCGATGATGTCTACGGATATAACTTTGTTACCAACTCGGCCGACGTTTATCCCCACAACCACGGTACTCACGTCGCCGGTACTGTTGCCGCTGTCAACAACAACGGAATCGGTGTGGCCGGCGTGGCCGGCGGCGACGGTTCTCCGTCGAGCGGTATCCGCATGTTCTCGGCACAGGTGTTTGACAGCCGTGCCGGAACCAGTGGCGAGGGCGATTTTGCCAAGGCCCTGATTTATGCAGCCAACCGTGGCGCGTCAATCGCTCAGTGTTCTTGGGGGTGGACCGAGGACGGTTATTACGAGCAGGCCGTGCTCGACGCCATCGACTACTTTACCGAGGCAACAACCGGCCGCACCAGCATGCTTGGCGGTCTCTGTATTTTCGCTGCAGGCAATGTGGCGTCGACAGGTGACATTTACCCCGGCTGTTATCCCAAAGTGCTTGCCGTCGCAGCCATGACCAATGACCTCGCGCCCGCAAGCTATACCAACTATGGCGAATGGATGGACGTTATCGCTCCCGGCGGTCTTCTCGACTACGGCGAGACCGGCGGAGTGTTGTCGACCCTCCCCGATAACAAATATGGTTACATGGAAGGAACCTCGATGGCCTGCCCCCATGTATCGGGTATCGCCGCGCTGATTCTGTCAAAGTATGGCAGTCCCACGTTCCCAGTCGAGACACTGCGCGCGCAGATTGAATCATCGGTGCGCGACTTTTACTCCTACGGCAACAACGAGTCGTGGCGCGGCCTTCTCGGAACAGGTTATGTCGATGCCGAGCGTTCCCTCATGATGGGCGACGGTACAGCTCCCGAGGTTGTCAGCGACCTCGTCGCTATCGCCTCGCAGGACAATATCACCCTCCGCTGGACCATTCCCGCCTCAAGTGACAACATTGTCAATCAGCATGTCCTCTATTACTCGACATCTGAATTTGACTCTTCCTCTCTGTCATCGGCCAAGAGTGTCGCCATTGACACCAAATTCTTTGCTTCGGGCGATGCTATGGAGTATGTTCTCGAAGGTTTGAATCCCGAGACTACCTACTATCTGGCGATGGCTGCTGTCAATCGTCAGGGCGATGCTTCTCCGCTCTCCGATGTTCTGGAGGCGACGACCAATGCCGGACCCAAGATGGGCGTCGATGTGCCGTCGCTCTCTTTTGCCGTGACTGCCGACGCTCCCGTTGGCAGCGCGTCGTTCAACATCACCAACGAGGCCGAAGGCCTGTTGCGCTGGTCGGCGTTCAAGCGCACTGTCTCGGTACAGGCAAGCAGATTCTCGACTCCGAGACCCGCTAATGTTGTCTCCTATAAGGGAAAAGTAGGCGGCTCGTCCAAGGCCAAAGCCAAAGCCCCGGAGACCCGCTACTTGAACCCCGACGAATATGATGCTTCGGACTATCCCAAGTCGTTGGCCTACTATACCGAGTATTGGCACGCTATCGGTGAGATGGACCGCACACTTTCCAATTCTATGGCTCAGTGGTTCAATATCGATGCCGCCACTTATCCCAAGGGCTTCAACCTTACCCATATCCGCATCCAAGGTGCTAACGGTACCAATCCTGTCATTCAGGTTTTAAAAGGAGACGGCTCGCTGACAACCGCATCAGTCATAAGCTCGTTTGAACCATCATCCTTCTACTATGGCGGAAATGTGGCTCTTCCCGAGCAGTTGTTCTTCCAGCCGGGTGAATCTTTCTGGATTGCTGTCCATTTTGCTCCCATTACCGACGAAGTCGTTGACCCCTATCCCCTCGGCATCGCTTATTCCAATGCAGGCGACGTGTCGCGCTACAGCTACATGAGCCATGACATGGGCAAGACTTGGAGCCGCCTCGACGAAGCCCTCAAAGGCAGTCCTTATGAATCGGTCGTTTCGGAAATCACATGGTCGATTGATCCGTTGAGCCTCAACCCCGACTGGAGCGAGATACTCGTGTTAAATCCCGTCGAAGGCACTGTGGCAAAGGGTGAGCAGCAAAAGGTCGTGGTGTCCAATTCTTCCAACCATCTTGTCAACGGAACCTATAATTTCAACCTGCGTTTTAATACCAACGAGACCGAGACAACCGATTTTTCAGTTCCTGTCACTGTCGCTGTCAGTGGTAACAAGCCTGAGATGCAGGTCCCAAAGATTGTCGATTTCGGCAGTCTCCTTGTCGGTCAGACCAAGACTCTGGCAATCGAAGTGTTCAACAAGGGTTACGGCTCATTCTCCGGCAGCCAGTGGAGTCCCGGAATTTATTCTGACAAAATTTCCACAAGCTCCGAGCATTTTGCCGGGCCTGACTATGTACAGAGTGGTTTCCCCGCACGCACAAAGACCCGTTTCGAGTGTTCCTATACTCCCAAAAGCGCTGGTGACCACACCGGCACGGTCAATTTTACCGATGTCGAAGGCAACACATTCCGGGTGACTCTGCGAGGTGTTGCTACTGATCCCGCAAAGATTGCTATTGACCCGCAAGTAATCGATGCCGGCGAGCTTGATGTTGATGCCGACCCTGTAGCTATGGGATTCAAGATTTCAAATCAAGGACGCTATCCGCTTGAATTTGTCTTCTCGCGTTATTCGACCGAGTCGATTGACGGCGCGTCATCCAATGTTCACCGTTTCGGCTACACAATCCACTCCAATGTGGCCGGGGACGATACATTTGAATATGACGGCAACCCCGATCTTATCGCCGCTGTTGACATTACTTCCCAGTTCTCTGATGTAAACAACTACAGCGATGAAATCGATCTCGGGTTTGATTTCCCCTATTTCGGACGTACATATAATAAAATATATGTAAACAATTACGGCGGCCTGCAATTTGCAATCAGCGAGAACAACCTGTTCCCTCCGCTGACTCCTACCGCCAATGGTGTTCCCGGTACCGGTATGATTTGCGCCCACGGTCACAGCCTTGTCATGGGCCCGTCGTCCAAGGTCGTTTACTCACGTCTGGATGGAAAATTCATTGTCAAGTTCATCGACGTGCTTGCTCGTGTGTATGATAAGGACGTTACCCCCATTTCGTTCCATATCGCCCTGTCGGGCAACGGGGATGTAGAGGTCCACATGGACAGCTATAATCCTTCAAGCCTGTTCCAGGGTGGCTCGAATCTTTTCGTGGGACTTTGTGACCCGTCCGATGCCGACCCGATTGTCTACACCTCGGCTGACATGGTCAACATTTACAGTGACGAGCAGACACCCGAAATGCTCCGCTACAAAGATGTCGTGAGCGGTTCGGCAATACGTTTTGAGGCTCCGAAACCTAATTTCATTAGTGCGGTAGAGCCCGCATTCGGCATGGTTAACCCGGGAGAGGAAATAAACGTGGTTGCCACTCTCAAGGCTGACGCTTCGATGTATGCCGGCGAGTCGTTCAATAATCTTGTTGTCATGAGCAACGACCCGTCCAATTCGGCTTCATTCATCCGCTTTAACGCTACGATTACCGGCGAGTCTCTCAAGCCCGAGCTTGAGGTTGTCGATGACATCGATTTCGGCAAAGTGTTCCGCACGGCCGATGTCAAAGTGCCTGTAACCGTCAAGAACAACGGACAAGCCGCAATGACAATCAACGCGGTAACAATGACGAACAGCCTGTTAACAACCGATATCCAGTTGCCTGTGACTGTTAACGCCGGTATGTCAAAAGACGTGATTCTTTCGGTGCCCACCTCGGTTTCGAGAGACCTGACCGACGTTGTTACAATCTCGACCTCGGCCGGTGATGCCGACGTTACCCTCCACGGAACAGTCATCGGTGTCCCGACTGCCGACCTCAGCTATACTTCGATTGTCGAGACTATCGAAAGCGGAAATAACGCCGAGTGTCCCCTCACCATTACCAACAACGGTGACGAGCCTCTCGTCTACTCAGTTTCTCCCGACCCGATGGTGTCTTTTGGAGTCGATGGTGTGGCTGCCACCAAGGTCTCTTATACCTACGCAACTTCGCTTGATGATGAAAACATCAAGATGGACTGGATCGACATCCTCTCCGACGAGGCCACCGTGCATCACGACATCACATATTACGTCGCCCACGACTATGTCGAGGTGGAACTGCCGTTTGAATTCCCCTTCTACGGTAAGAAATACAGTAAAATGTATATCTATAACACCGGCTTTGTCTCGTTTACCAAGCGTAACGATGACAATATATGGCCTGTGCCCCCTGCCGAGCTTCCCGGCGAGACTGTGTTCACCAACATTATAGCTCCCTACTGGGGCCAGCACTCGATGGACGAGACACGCACTGCCGGCACCTATTATCGCGCCTATGATGACAAGATGGTGGTTTCGTTCATGGAATATGGCAACTCGATGAACTTCGGTATATGTTTCCAGTTGATTCTTAATGCCGACGGCTCGTTCAAGTTCCAGTACACTCCTGCCGCACCTGATTCATTCATTTTCTCGACCTACGGTGTTGCCGGTATCTCCAGTGACAATGGACGTGACGGTTTCTCAATTTCAGACCGTTACATCCAGTTCGGTTCAGCCGTGTTCTTCTATCCTGTCGAAGAACGCACTATTGCCCCGGGTGCTTTGGAAACCGTCAATATCAGTGTCCTCGGTGACAAAATGGCCGGTGAATACGCCACCACTCTGTTTGTCAACACCAATGTGCCAGCCAGAGAGCGCATTGAAATTCCCGTTTCGCTGACTGTTAATGGAGAGGCTGCCCCGGTTTGGCCCGATGACATCGCCGTCGAGCATGTCATGGGGTATGTCGAGACGGCTAATCCCGGCCCGCTTGGGCAGATGGGGGCGATGTATGATGTCGAGTTTACCGTGCGCAACGCCGGTACGGCTCCGTTCACCATCGTAAACATCCAGAACAACGGTCCCGGTATAGAATATGAGGATGAATGGTTAGGTGGAACTTATTTTGAGCCATTCTTCAACTTGTTCTGGACCACTGACCGCACCAATATGATGTCTTGGTCGCAATTCTACGGCGAACCTGTCGAAGTGGGGAACAATCTTGTCTACTTTGACGTGCCGATGATGAATTATGAAATCAACATGACTCCGGGCGAATATGAGGTTCCCATCGTGTTTACTTATGTCGTTGCAGGCGATGACACTCCCCGTGAAAAGACTGTCACAATCAAGTTCACCGTCACCCCGCCCCCGTCGATGATGCTCGACCGCGAAGAAGTCGCCGTGGTTGCTCCTACTGACGACTATGTTGTCGAGGAACCCATCGTAATCTCCAACGAGGCAGGTGCCTACAAGCTCACCTATGAGCTGCGCCTCGACCCCACCGGTGTCGGTGAGACTGTCGAACCCGGTATCGGTGATGACCCCGGTATCGCACCGACGTTGTCAAAACGCCTTGCTCCTGTTTCCGACTCGCTGGAAATCGCCCGTGTGAAAGGGCTCATTACCCCGTTTGATGTCGGCACGAGCGGCAACTACCTTGACCTGCCTCAGGATATTGAATTCCTGCGTGGAATGTTCTATCCTTCGATTGCCGGTGGCAACCACTACCAGTTTGGCAGCGGTTCTGCGTCTCAGGCATTTATTGGCGCGACCTATTTCGTCGCACCCGAAGACGGTTTCAATATTTCACATGTCTATCTCCCCGTTTATACCGCGCAGGTTGAAAACCCGGTTGTAAAGGTTGAGATTGTCAAGGGTGACAACCCCGGCGGTGACCAGATCTTGGGTCGCGGGGTGATAACTCTCACCACGGCGACAACCCCCTATGCCCGTTTCGTCGCCATCCCGCTCAATCACGCAGTGTTTGTCGATAGCGGAGAAGACTTCTTTGTCCGCGTCACTTATCCTGTCGGTGTTGACCTCCCTGCTATCCTCGTGGCCAAACAGGATGCCGTCAAGGAAGCGATTTATGCCGCTTATACCGAGGAAACCGGATGGTATGACGCGGCTATGACCTATGCCGACCAGTATGGCTCGATAGGTTACGCCGTTTCGTGTCTTGAAACTGTTCCCGGCGAGCCGTGGGTAAGCCTTCCCGATGGTCAGCCTCTGAGCGGTGTCGTCGAAGTCGGTGAGACAGCTGCCGTGAAAGTGCGCTTTAACGCTGCGGCCGCCCCGATGGAGAAAGGCAACCGTGCCGTACTCGTCATCAAGAGCAATGACCCCTTCATGCCTGTTGTCAACGTTCCGCTGACACTTGACCGCAACGGCTCGCCTGTAATCGGCGGCCCCGAGTCGTTACTTTTTGCCAAGGAAGGTGAAATAACCAACGTCACACTGACTCTGAGCGATCCTGACGGCGACGACATGCAGTTCCGCTTTGACGACCCGTCGGGTATTGCACGCGTCAAGGACGTTACGGCTGCCGAAGGTGACACCCCTGACATTTCGTTTGACCAAGAGCGCAACCTTTATCAGGTTCTGAACGCGGCTGCACCTGTTAACGTCAATATCGAGATTGCTCCCGAGTTCGGTCAGGGCGACGATGTGTATAACTTCACCCTTACAGCCGTCGACCGTGCCTTCCATGAATCGGAACTCACAGTATTATATATCGTCGAGCATGTCAACCGTGCTCCCGATGCTGTGACCGCCGAGCGTGAAATTACTATTGCCAAGGGCGCGATGAGCGAGGTTGTTGGCTTCAAGGACCTCTTTAACGACCCGGATGGTGACATACTCACTTACGAGTTTGACTTCAACGGCGAGAACAGTCCTGTAACTGCCTATACCACTCCCACGGGGGTTATCTTCCTCGGAGAGCGTGTCGGCAACGCCAAGGCTGTTGTTACCGCCACTGACCCCTCAGGCGCTACTGCAAGCTGCACGCTTTCACTCATCGTGAGCGAGCAGTCTGGCATTAACGACATCGAAGCCGACGGCACCGCCGGTCTTGTGAAGGTAATGCCTAACCCCGTGGTCGGTGACATTCACGCCCGTTGCGCGTTCATGGCCGAGGAGGCGACATTTGCCCTCTACGATGCCGCCGGCCGTCAGCTCTATGTCGGCAAGAAGGCTGTGACCTCAGGGGCGACTGTCGTAGTGCCCCTTGCCGCATCACCCGCCGGAATCTACTTCCTGAAGGTGACTGCCCCGGGTATTGACACCACCGTGACTGTTATCAAGAAGTAACCTTCTTTCATCCCGATAAAAAAGGGGAGGCCGTCGACGGCCTCCCCTTTTTGTTGTTCTTTGCAGATGATTCAGAATCCTTGTTTTTTGATAAATTCGCTCAGAACCTCCGAGAAATGCTCGTTGGCATCACGGGTATAGCGCACGTCGGTAAACACCTGTGCGAGTGTTTCCTTGTTGTTCTCGGCAATAAACTGCTTCGAGTCTTCGCGTTGCTCTTTTTCGTGATACAATGCGTTGATGCGGGCGGTGTCATAGTCCTCGTAGCGCTCGGTGTGCATTATTCCTTCCACCGGGATGCGGTCCGAGATTTCAGCATCGGCGGCGGGGTAGCCTACAGTCAGTGTCACCACGGGCACTACCCGCGACGGCAGTCCGAGGATGTCGGCAATCATCGGGGCATTATAGGTCGTTGTGCCGAGATAGCAGGTGCCGAGACCGTTCATCTCGGCAATCGTGCAGAACTGCTGCGCGAAAATGGTCGTGTCGATGACCGCCCACATCAGCGACTGGAAGTTGTCATATCCCGGTTGCGCGTTGCGGGCTTCGCACCATTTTTCAAAACGGTTGAAATCGGCACAGAAAGTCAGCACGACATCGGCGCCGGTAGCCGATGGCTGGTTGAAGTGAGCCGGTGCGAGACGCTTTTTCGCATCCTCGTCACGGGTGACGATAACGCTGTAGAGTTGCATGTTTCCTGTATTGGGAGCTTGCGCGGCGAGCTCGATTATCCGCGTCAGTTCGGTATCGCTGATATGCCGGTCAGAATCATAACGCCTGATAGTGCGACGGGTTGAAAAATATTGTTCTTTTTCCATAATATGATATTCAAATTTAATGCAAGATACAATCTATTTTTGGATAAATTTGCATTTGGATATTCTATTTTGATTTTTTTTGCTAACTTTGTGCGACAAATGCCGATTTTTGAGTCAGGGATAAGTTTGTGTATTATTTTATTAGACACTAAAGACACACTCCCAAGAACTCTTTTATCTTATGTAATTATATACTATAAACCAATAATTTTGTTATGAAAAAAGCGATTTATGGTCGTTGTTGCGCCACATTGGCTGCTGTGTCAGTTTTGGCTTTGGCATCATGTGTCGATAATGACTATGACCTGTCCAAAGACATTGACATGACAATCAACGTCGGTGGTAACCTTACGCTCCCTCCCAGCAGTACTGAACCTTATACGATGGATCAGATTCTTAGCCTTGATGCCAATAGCTCGATTAAACCCGTCGGGTTGGAATACGGGCTTGAGGAAGGTGACTATGTGCTCGTTCAGGATGGAACCGCCTCTCCCTCGACATTTAAAATCGACAGGGTCCGTCTCAGTGACCTTGCCGCTGCAAGTTCTGATATCGAGCTGGGCTTTATCGGTGTCGGTGACGACATGCGCGTCAGTGCCGACGTGGAAGACCTTACAAATGAACTCGACCTCAGGGATGACAATGTTGACCGGCAGCTCGTCAGCCTGCAACAGGCCGATGTCGACATCCGGCTGAACATCGAGCTGAGTTTCACGGCTCTTGACAATTACCACGGTTCTATTTTTATCGAGCCGGGATTTGAGATTGCGTTTCCCGACGGATGGACAATTCAGAACAACCTTAATGACGGTTCAAGTATTAAAGACAACCACATCCTTGTGTTAAACAATGAAAGGGTTGTGAATGCCGGACAGCAACTGCTGTTGTCAGTGACAGTGACCCATATAAATCTTGAGAATGTCGGCCCCGGCGAGGGCCTCTATGCCCCCGGGCATTTCAATCTCCAGCCTTCGATTGTGTCTAACGGACGTGTGTCAATCAACAACGGTTCACTCGCTCTCGGAGAGTCGACCCGTGTGCGCCTGACTGCCCGGCCAGCAATGTCAGCAGCCGTCATCACGGGATTTACCGGATGTGTGAATCCCGACATTACCGTTGACCCCACGTCGTTCACCATCAACGACGTGCCTGATTTTCTCATGGAAGAAGGCAACAATCTCGACATCGAGAACCCCCGCATCAACCTTGTTGTGCGCAACACATCGCCTGTCGATGTAAACATCAACGGCAAGCTCGAAGGTTTTTACTCGGGCAGGACTCCGGTTGAAGTGTGGGTCGGCAACGAGCATGGAACCGATGCTGTTATGGTTCGCGGCAACTCGACTACTGTCATCTGCCTGTCGCGTCTCGGCAAGGGAGCCGATGTCGCTGCCGGCGAGGTCAATGTGAAAGTCCCAGGTCTGGGCGACCTTATCACCACTATACCTGACCGCATCGAAATGTCTTCGATAACCGCCGTTGTCCCGCAGGACCGGACATACACGTTTGAACTCGGTCCCAAATATGATTTCGCCGTTAATTATAAGGCTGTCATACCTCTTGCTTTCGGCCCCGATCTGAAATTCACCTACACCACCAGTGACAACGGGTGGGACAGCGACCTTGACAAATACAATTTCAAGGAAGTCGTCGCTACAATAACCGTTGAGAATACCGCACCGTTGAACATGGTTCCCAAAGTGCGCGGCATCGATCCTGCCGGTAATGTGCTGACCGATATTACCGCTACTGTCGATGGTTCTGTAGCAGCGGGCAATCTCGGGAATGCCTCGAAATCGCTCCTGACAGTCACTCTCAAGTCAACTGCCGACAACATAGGAAACCTTGACGGAATCGAGTTTGATTTCGATGCCACTTCGTCTCCCGACTTTATCGGTGTGCCGCTTAATATCAGACAGGCTCTCCGATTCACCGAAATCAAGTTGCAACTCCGCGGCGGTGTCGATATTGACCTTAATTAATCATTTATCCTATTCTCAACAATGAAAACAATCAAAGCATATATATTGGCAGCAGGTCTCGGCGCGGTGTGCATGGGGATCTCGGCTCAGGAAACCTCCCGATCGGCCTACTTCCTTGACGGTTATTCGTTCCGTCATGAGCTGAACCCGGCTTTCAGCGGTGAGCGCAACTATATCTCGATGCCCGCGCTCGGCAATCTCAATATCGGCGCGATGTCCAATGTCGGAGTCAACACGTTCCTCTACAAGACGGGCGACGGCCAGTTGACCACCTTCATGAACAGCAGTGTGGATGCCGGTGAATTTCTCGGCAAGCTCGGCAAGAACAACAAGGTCAATATCAACGCCGACATTACAATCCTTTCGGCCGGATTCAAAGGGTTCGGCGGCTTTAACACCGTTTCGGTCGGCACGCGCGTCAATGTGGGCGTGAACCTTCCGAAGGGGCTGTTTGAGTTCATGAAACTTGGACAGACAGGCCACGACACTCAGTATAATTTCAAGAATCTGACTGTCAACGCCAATTCTGCCGCCGAAATCGCCCTTGGTCACTCGCACCGCATAAATGACAAACTCGAAGTGGGTGCCAAGGTGAAATTCCTTCTCGGTATCGGTAGCGCGTATGCTAAAATCAATGAAATGAACGTCACGTTGAGCGACACCAAGTGGGCCATCACTGCCGACGGTGAACTTAATATGGCAGCCGGCAGCGGACTTCGCGTACCCACCAAGCAGGAGGCTGGTAAGGAGTATGACAATCCCGATCAGGCAAGCGAAATCGAGTGGGGAGACATCGAATATGATTCATTCGGCCTCTCAGGTTTCGGCCTCGGGTTTGACCTCGGCGCGACCTATCAGTTGCTCCCTGACCTGAAACTTTCGGCTGCCGTGCGAGACCTCGGTTTCATGAACTGGAGCAACAACGTCAAGGGCGCCACCCCCGGCAAGACATGGACATTTGACGGCTTTGACAACATCGCCCTCGACAGCGACCAACCCGGTTATGAGGACAATAAAATAGGTGAGCAGTTTGACAATATGTGGGACGACATGCAGGAGATGATTAACTTCCACAAGACCGATGAAAAGACGTCCCGCGCTGCCGCCCTTGCTGCCACAATCCATCTCGGCGCCGAGTACAACATGCCGTTCTACCGCAATCTTACCGGCGGATTCCTGTTCACCCAGCACATCAACGGTCCCTTCTCTTGGACCGAGGGCCGTTTCTCGGCCAATGTCAAGCCCGTGAAATGGTTTGATGCCTCAGTCAACTACGGGGCCTCCACCTACGGCTCGTCGTTTGGCTGGATGCTCAACTTTCACCCCCGTGGTTTCAACTTCTTTTTAGGTTCCGACCACATGATTTTCAACGTGACCAAGTCGCCGTCTCTCCCTGTCGGCAAAGCCTCCGTTGCATTCAACATGGGCATAAACTTTACTTTCGGCTCCTAAAGTAAATCACCGATAACACTCCGCGGCGGATAGAATCCTCGATTCTACCCGCCGCGTTTTTTCTATGCATCAAGCGTTTCTATTGACGATTCTTCATGATGCTTTGAATATCCATGCTGACCGGTTCGCCATTCATTGTAAAGGACAAGGTGCAGTCATCAAAAGTTGTTAGTTTCTTAAACTCCATAATAATGGTAGAATTTTCACCCCAGATGGCATCTACTTTTTTGGCGGGAAGCATTTCTCCATTGTTATAGAGCTTCACGTCATCTATCGATAATCCATTGGTTATATCACGGTCGGAGGCAGGGATTTCGATTTTTATTGTGGTTTTGCCATGCTTGTTGTTGAGTCCCTTGAATTGGGGCGCGGCCAATGCGCTGCCAAAGGCGAGCAGACCGACTGCAAGTGAGAGAAGTATTCGATTCATTGTGTTGCGGTTTTGAAGTTCTATATATTAGACGCTGTGACACTGTAAACGTTACAGGCAAAGGTAAATATTTTTTTTCAGCGATTGTCAGATAAGGTATAAAAAGTCCACAGCCTGTGTTCAGAGACAGTAGACTGTGGACTTTTTTAGTCGTTTGAGGTTTTGGTTTTACCAGTCGTCGGAACGGAAAGGGATTAGGGGTAACCAGTTGCTGCCGTAGAGGGTTCCGGGAAGAAAATCGCCGAATCCGTAGCGCACGGCCACGGGATCGGGTACTTTTTCCGAGGATACGACAACCTCGTTGGTCTGCCAGTGGAGCCATGCCGAGTCGGCGGGATGGAAAATCTTGTCGGGTCCTGCGACCTCAAATCCGCGGATGTCATAGTTTCGGCAGATGCCCATATCGGGTGAATCGATTGCTACCCACACTTCGTTGCCCTTAACGGAGTGCCCTTTGTAGCGGGGATGGCGCACGGGGAACTGGGTCTGTCCGTAGGTGCGGTTAAGCGCGAGATTAGACAGGCGGTGTCCCACGGTCTTCTTGTCGGCGGGATGGATATTGAACCGCTCATACTCTGTAACAAGGTCGTTGGTTCCTATCATTCCGCTGTTGGGAATCATCTCGATGGCTTTCCACTGGGCCTCGCGGAGGTAGGGGGCGCGGTTGTCCTGCGTGCCGTCATAGTCGTAGGGCGCGATTTCGACCGCATAGAACGGAATGCGGTCTCCTGTGCCCAGATCGTCGCGCCAGTGGGCCACCATTGTCGCGAGTCGCTCGGCATAAGTCTCGTCGGCCCCGACGTTGGAGCATCCCTGATACCATATAATGCCGTTGACAGTGTAGTTCTTGACCGGGTTGAACATGGCATTGTACATCATCATGGGGCGCAGATAGTGGGTCATCGCCTCGATGTCTTTCTCGTCGAGCGACACGTCGGGATAGTTCTGAAGAATTTCCCGTGGTAGCCAGCTCTCGACGCGGGCACCGCCGTGGGCACAGGAAATTATGCCTACCGGGAGGTTGAGGACTTCGCTTAGCTGTGTGGCAAAATACCATGCTGTCGCGCTGAACTCGGTCGCTGTTTCGGGAGATGGTACGGCCCAGAATCCGGGAGTCTCGTCAAGCGGGGTATAGCTCTGTCGCAGGGGCACGGTGAAAAAGCGCACCTTGTCGGCCCATTGACGCGAAAATGCCACTTCCTCAAATCCATCCTTGATGTTGCAGCCGCCGAAACCTTTCAGTGGCATTTCCATGTTGCTTTGGCCCGATGCAAGCCACACCTCTCCGATAAGCACGTCCTTTAAAGTCAGCGGCTCACCGTCGGAAATGGTAATCGAGTAAGGGGTGAAGGATGCCTCGGGAGTGCGCACGGCAAGTGACCATTCGCCGGTGCGGTCAGTCTGCGTGGTATAGGTCTTTCCGTCCCACGAAGTGTTGACGGAGACTGTCGAGCCGGGGTCGGCGGTTCCCCACAGACGCGCGTCGCAGTTCTGTTGCAGAACCATATTGTCGCCAATCAGTGACGATGGTTTTACGGCTGCGTTTGCCATAACCGCCAGTCCGGCGATGATGGACACAAGACATATTTTTTTCATAAACGATATCGTTGAACAGGTGTATTACTTTTCATCCATTTCGACAAGCCGCTCGTAGCCTTCAAGGCACATGCGCGAGTTGTGGTAGGGACATTTCCAGAAACCGGCCTTGTCGTCGTCGCGATTGATTGACGAGTCGGCACCACGGCGCGACCAGTACCATTCACCGTTGGGGTCGACGAGGTTGTCGGCAATGTAACGCCAAGACTCGTAGGCTTTGTCGGTTTCCCCGGGACAGCCGTGGAAAGCGGCGAGATAGAGTTGGCCTATTACATCCTCGGCCTGAACCCACCAGTGCTTGTCGTTGTCATAGTGACCCGACGCGTGACGCTCGTAGACCATTGAGCCGTCATAGCAGCGTCCCTGCAGTCCGGCCCGGGCTATGTGTAGGGTGTGGCCGAGGGTTTCCCTGACGAGTTCCGGGTCGCCGATGACCTGCGCGGTTTCGAGAAGAAGCCAAGATGCCTCGATGTCGTGGCCGTAGGATTCGGTATCGTCCACTTTGTTCCAGTCATCGTCAAAGAACAATGTCAGGTGATGGGTGCGTGGGTTTTCAATCTTGTCAAGGAACAGGCGCAGCAGGTAGCGGGTGGCTTCTTCCACCTCGGGGTCGCGGGTGACGCGCAGCAGGGCGGTGTAACCCTCGATGATGTGGAGATGGGTGTTCATCGTCTTGGACGAGTTGGCATCCTTGTCGCTCAGGCGCATGTCGGCAATCGGCTCCCACTCGCGTGTGGTAGCCTCGATGTAGCCGCCTTTTTCGCGGTCACGGCTGTGGCGTTCGATGACGTGGAAAAGCTCCATCGCGAGGCTGAGCGATTCCTCGTCGGATGTCACGCGGTAGTATTCAGAGAGGCCGTAGATGATAAAGCCGATGGCGTAGAATTGTTTTTTTGTGTCACAGGGGGTGCCGTCGGCGTTCACGCTCCAGAACGCGCCGCCATGCTCGCGGTCGATGAAATGCTCCATGATGTAGTCGCGGGCACGGGTTGCCGTTTCGAGGTATTCGGGTCGGCCGAGCACGCGGTAGGCGGCCGAAAATGTCCACAGGATTCGGGCATTTAGAATCGCTCCCTTTACAGCGTCGGGGTCAAGATTGTCGAGACCGTCGCGGCGGCCATAGAAACCGCCGCGCGGGTCGATCATTTTTTCCATCCAGTAGGGAAGGATGTTCTCAGTGAGATTGGCTATAAGTTCCTTGGAAAATTCGGGAATAGTCATATCGGGGGAATGGGTGGATAATATTATACAGGCTCGGTGAACTTGTTGCCGGGGTTGTCGACGGGCTGTTCACGCTGAACTTTCAGTTTGGCTACAATATCGTTCATTTCTGAGGTGCCGAGAGGATAAAGCCACACGATAATCATCGACAGCAGCGCCACGCCGGCGGGAATGAATGTCATGAGCATCCACAGACAGCTGATGGCGCTGTCGGGCTGCGTGATGTCGAGAGTCTGTGCTCCCTCGGGCCGCTCGACATAGCCATAGCTGTGGAGCAGCCACATCACCGCAGCGCCGCCTATTGCGCCGCCAAATTTCTGGGCCATCGATGCCGACGAGAAGATGAGGCCGGTTGACGCGGAGTGGTATTTAAGCTCGGAATAGTCGCTGACATCGGCATACATCGACCATACAAGGGGTGACATGACACCTGTCAGCACCGAAATCACGACTTGCAGCAGGAGCATGACGAGCAGTCCTGCATTGGTCGCGGGAGAACAGGTGAAGAAGACAATGCTGAAAATGATGAGCAGCGCGTCGACCAAGATGAAGGTGGGTTTCTTTCCAAGTTTCTTGGTAACGGGGACGGCGAGGGCGACGCCGATCATGTTGGCCACTTCGCCCACTCCGAGGAACAGGCCCGAGTAGAACAGGATTGAGAGCGAGAACACGATGATGTGCTGCTCGCCGCCGATAATGTC
Organism: Porphyromonadaceae bacterium UBA7042; assembly: GCA_002494015.1. Classification (GTDB taxonomy): domain Bacteria; phylum Bacteroidota; class Bacteroidia; order Bacteroidales; family Muribaculaceae; genus Duncaniella. The sequence continues at coordinate 24,151 of DLAR01000072.1, forward strand.
GGCAAAGAAGAACGCCACGGTGGCACCGCGCACGGTGTTGAAAAGGTTGAAGCAGAGCGATGCGCCATTGAGGAGCCACCAAGGCTTGTTGGTCACGAGGGCCTTGAGGTCGTTTCCGAGCGATGCCGAGCTGACAGTGGTAAGTTTCTCGCGTGTCATTTTGAAACACAGCAGGAACAGGATGAAACAGCAGATTGCGATTGCAATCATTGCAAACTGCCAGCTTGACTGGAGGGACATCCCCATCGAATTGTGGAACAGGTTGCACAACGGATCCCAAGCAAAGAGGGCGATGAACGAGCCGCCGTAGGCGAAGAACATGCGGAACGACGAGAAGACGGTCTTTTCCTGAGAATCGTCGGTCATGACACCGAGCATGGCTCCATAGGGGACGTTGATGCCGGTATAGACGGTCATCATGAGGATATAAGTGACATAGGCCCATACCAGTTTGGCCGCAGAACCCCAGTCGGGGGTTGTGAACAGCAGAATGCCGCATATAGAGAACGGGGCGGCAACCCATAGGAGGTAGGGGCGGTATTTTCCCCACCGGGTCTTGGTGCGGTCGGCCACAATTCCCATCATCGGGTCGCTGACTGCGTCCCAGATGCGGGTAACAAGCAACAAGACACCGGTCTCGATGAGGCCGATGCCGAAAACATTAGCATAGAAGAACGGCAGGTAGTAGCTGAATACTTTCCAAAACATGGAAGATGCCATGTCACCGAAACCGTATCCGATTTTTTCGCGTAATGGAGCCATTGTTGTAGGTTTAAGGTTATTTAGGGGGGTAAAAGGTGAAGTGTGAAGTAAACACAAGTTTTATCTTCACTCTTCACCTTTCACTTTTTACCTTTATTAGATAAAACGGAGATTATTGTCTATTAGACGGTTGAGAGTGCGGACCGATTCAGCGGTCGTCAGGCCGTCCTGAGGAGTGTTGAAGCAGTAGTCCACGAGCTGGTCGACGGTCGAAGTGGCGACATGCATGCGGGTGTCAGATGATGCGTAGTAGATTAACACGCGGCCGTCCTCGTCGGCAATCCAGCCGTTGGTGAACAGCACGTTCATCACGTCGCCGAGGTATTCTTCACCCACGGGAGCCATGAAGTAGCCGCCGGGAGACGCGATTTTGCGCCAAGGCTCGTCAAGGGCTGTCATGTACATGTAGAGGACATAGCGCAGTCCCGAGGCGCAGGCGCGCACGCCGTGGGCGAGGTGCAGCCAGCCCTTGGAAGTCTTGATGGGGTGGGGGCCTTCGCCGTTTTTAACCTCCTTGATGGTGTGGTAATAGCGGGGATCGATGATGGTTTCATCCTCGACAACGGCATTGGTTATATCGTCGACGAGCGCCCAGCCGATGCCGCCGCCGCTGCCGGTGTCGATGAACCCGTCCTGCGGGCGGGTGTAGAGTGCATATTTGCCGTTTACAAATTCGGGGTGAAGCACCACGTTGCGTTGCTGGCTCTTGGTCTTGAGGTCAGGGAGGCGTTCCCAGTTCACAAGGTCCTTGGTGCGGGCGATGCCACAGGTTGCGGTTGCCGCCGAGAGGTCGCCCGGCTTGCTGTCGTCATGGCGTTCAACGCAGAAAAGACCGTAGATCCATCCGTCTTCGTGATGTGTCAGTCGCATGTCATAGATGTTGGTCGCGGGGTCGTCAGTCTCAGGCATGGTGATGGGGTGGGGCCAGAAACGGAATTTGTCGATTCCGTTGGGACTCTCGGCCACGGCAAAGAAAGACTTGCGGTCACTTCCCTCGACACGCACGACGAGGATGTATTTTCCGTTCCACTTGATTGCACCCGAGTTGAGCGTGGCGTTGCAGCCGATGCGTTCCATGAAATAGGGGTTGGTCTCGGGGTTGAAGTCATATTTCCAAAACGGCGGAACCATCTCGGCGGTAATGACGGGATTCTTGTAGCGGGTGTAGACTCCGTTGCCTTCGATAGGCTCGTTGGGGCGGGTTACAAGCGATTCATATTTAGCAAGGATTTCGGCCTTGCGGGTGTCGAAAATATTATTCATTTTACAAATATTGTCTTAGAATTGTCGTGGAAAGTTTTAAAATCTTCCTCGGCAGCGTGGCCGGGGTAGGGGGCGTAGAAATGATTGGGTTTTTCGCTCTCGATAGCGTTGCGCCACACGCACACATAGGCGATGGGCAGATTTTCGATAGCGGGCATCAGCACGCGGGTGTACCAGTCGGGAATTTCGAGTCCTTCGAGTCCGGTCTCGGTGAATGCGGCGATTTTTCCGCGTTTCTGAGCCTCCTCGATGACAAATGGGAGCTGCGACTTGATGCGGGCGGTGTATTGTTCGACACCGTTCTCGCCGTCAAAGTGGTAGATGTCAGTCCCGAGGATGTCGACATACTCGTCGCCGGGGTATGTAGAGAAATATTCCTCGCGGGTGAGGTCTTTGTCGGGCGAGTAGGCCCACACGACGTTGTCGATGCCTTTTTCGTCAAATACCTTGCGGGTCAGGTGCCACAGGTCGATGTAATCCTTGGCCGAGGCGTGGTCTTTGCCCCACCAGAACCATGAGCCTGAGTTTTCATGCCACGGGCGGAAGATGACAGGGACGGGATTGCCGTCGGCATCCTTCAGCGAGGCGATGAAATCGGCCGCGTGTCCTATCCAAGCGGTCAGGGTATCCTGCATGGCCTTGTTTTCGGCAAGGTTGCGCACAGGTTGCTCGCTGACATCCCACGAGCCGCCGCGTGTGGCGGGATTGAGCGGGTGCCAGCTGACGGCGTTGATGCCGCCACGGGCGTTCTGCTTGGCTATTTCCGAGGCAATGAACACGAAAGGCACGCCGTCGAGGTTGCGGGTGCTATCGACCTCGATGAGGCCGAGGTCCCAGCTCATGAGGCCGGGATACTCGCCGGTAATGGCCTTGACATCAGAGCCGCCGTCGACATAACGCCATGTGTGACCATAGGCGGTGTCGTCGTGGTGGCCGAAGTAGAAACGGCCCGACTTGACTACGGAGTCAAGCTGCGCAATGAGAGCCCAGGCCGGAGTCGCAGCCTGAGTTTCGGCTATTTCGGAGCTGTTCTTGCTGCCGCCACAGCTTGCGACACTTATTGACAAAGCGACTGCGAGAGTGGCGGTAATGGTTTTGTTGATTGACATTCGGTGGTTTATTTTTCTAAAGTTACTTCAACGACATTGGTCGAGCCGGCGGGTTGCATCGGCACGAGGTTGCCCTCGATTTTGTTGCCGTTGAGGGTGATTGATTTCACGCCCTTGCTGAGTCCCGAGGGGTTGCTGACTGTAATCTTGTAGTCGGCGCCGCGGAAACGGCGGTTGACTTCATAGCCTTTCCAGTCGGCGGGGATACAGGGGTTGATGACAAGGCCGTCATAGGATGGCTGCACGCCGAGGATGAACTGAGTGATGGCATACCAGTTCCACGCGGCGGTGCCGGTCAGCCAAGAGTTCTTGGCCTCGCCGGGCCGGGCGGCATCCTTTCCGGCTGTCATCTGGCAGTAGACATAGGGCTCGACCTTGTGTAGGTCGCTCTTGTCTTCAAGATAGGCGGGGCATATCTTGCGGTAGTATTCCCACGCGCGGTCACCGCGGCCAAGGACCGTCTCGCCGATGATTACCCACGGGTTGTTGTGGGCGAAGATGCCGGCGTTTTCCTTGTATCCGGCGGGATAGGTGGAGATTTCGCCGTACTCCATGACATACTCGGTGAACGCGGGGTTGTTCAGCACGATGCCGTGCTCGCAGTCGAGACGTTCTTTTACCGAGTCGAGAGCTTTTTCCACGAGACCTTCTTCGAGTCCGATTCCGGCCATCGTGCACCATCCTTGAGACTCTATGAAGATTTTGCCCTCTTTGTTTTCTTCGGAACCGACTTTGTTGCCATAGAAATCATAGGCGCGGAGGAACCACTGTCCGTCCCATCCGTCGCGCTTGACAGCCTCGATCATCTCGTCGACATGTTTTTGGGCGCGGTCGGCTTCCTCGTTCATGCCGAGGTGGCGGCACAGCTTGACATATTCCTCGCCGTAGATGACAAACTGTCCGGCAATCATGAGTGACTCGGCGCGGGAGCCTTCGGTCTTGTTCTCGGTTGTCTGGAACGACTCGTTGGGGTCGTTGGAGAAACAGTTGAGGTTGAGACAGTCGTTCCAGTCGGCGCGTCCGATGAGGGGAAGGCCGTGGGGGCCGAGGTTGTCGACGACATGGTCAAACGACACGCGCAGGTGCTGCATCAGCGGGACTTCGGATCCGGGTTGGTTGTCAAACGGTACAGGCTCGTCGAGAATCGACATGTCGCCGGTTTCCTTGATATAGGCGATGGTTCCGAAGATGAGCCACATGGGGTCGTCGTTGAAACCGCCTCCGATGTCGTTGTTGCCGCGCTTGGTCAGAGGCTGGTACTGGTGGTAGCAGCCGCCGTCGGGGAACTGGGTCGAGGCGATGTCGATGATGCGTTCGCGGGCGCGCTCCGGAATCTGATGCACGAATCCGACGAGGTCCTGATTGGAGTCGCGGAAACCCATGCCGCGCCCGATTCCGCTTTCAAAGAATGAAGCCGAGCGGGAGAAGCAGAAGGTAATCATGCACTGATACTGGTTCCAGATGTTGACCATGCGGTCAAGGCGCTTGTCGCCGCTTTTTACGGTAAAGCGGTCGAGGAGGTTGTCCCAGTAACGGCGCAGCTCGTCAAATGCCTTGTCGACTTTCTCGGGAGTGTCGAAACGGGCCATCATCCCGCGTGCTTTTTCTTTGTTTATGACACCCTTTGACTCCCATTTTTTGTCTTGTTCGTTCTCGACATAGCCGAGCATGAAAACCAAGTCACGGCTTTCGCCGGGGGCAAGGGTGATTTCAATGGAGTGGGAGGCGATGGGGGACCAGCCGTGGGCGACTGAGTTGCGCGACTTGCCGTCGAGCACGGCCTCGGGTTCGTCAAATCCGTTATATAGGCCGAGGAAAGTCTCGCGGTCGGTGTCAAATCCGTCGACGGGTGAGTTGACGGTGTAGAAAGCGTAATGGTTGCGGCGTTCCTTGTACTCGGTCTTGTGGTAGATTGTCGAGCCGTCTATTTCAACTTCGCCGGTAGAGAAATTGCGCTGGAAATTTTCCATGTCGGTCGCGGCGTTCCACAGGCACCATTCCATGAATGAGAACAAGGTGAACGTTTTGGGACGGTCACTCTTGTTGGTCAGCGTTACTTTGGCAATCTCGGCATGGGTGTCGAGAGGGACGAAAAACAGGACTCGGGCCTCAAGTCCGTTTTTCATGCCGGTTATGACGGTATAGTTCATGCCGTGGCGGCACTCGTAGAAGTCAAGCGGAGTCTTGGTGGGTTTCCATCCGGGGTTCCAGACGGTGTCGCCATCCTTGATGTAAAAATACCGTCCACCGGCATCCATCGGGACACCATTGTAGCGGTAGCGTGTCAGACGGCGGAACTTGGCATCCTTGTAGAATGAGTAGCCTCCGGCCGAATTAGAGATGAGAGAGAAGAAGTCCTTGTTGCCGAGATAGTTGATCCACGGCCACGGGGTGCGTGGGTTGGTGATTACATATTCGCGAGCGAGGTCGTCGAAATAACCGTATTTCATATTCAGTTGTTGTAAAGATTGATGATTAGGGGGGAAGTAGGTCTTACTATATTGACTGCAAAATTACCCACTAAAATTTAATCGGCTATTTAAAATTGATTAAAATGAGAGGGTTAGAGGCAAAAAACCTTTAACCCTCTCATTATTAGTCAGTCTTTACTTCAGTGACGGCATGTTGTCACGGTTGATGACGAGGGAGTTTTCCATGATGGTCTTCCATTCGCCATTGGTGTTCCATGTCAGGAAGGCAGGACCTTCGTCGTTCTGTTCATACCAGCCCATGAAATAGCTCCACATGGCATTGTCTTTATCAGCAACGGTTGATTCGATGTCAAGCATGTTGCCCACTTCGCCGAGTGCGATAATTTTGCGGCATCCGACAGCCGAGTTGATAATGTCAAACTGGTCAGTGTGGTTGGTAAACGCATCTTCATAGAGGTCGGCACATACGATGTCGACATACTCGTCACCGGGATAGGCTTCTATGAGCTTGGAGACATCAGCGAGATTTCCGGCATCGGAAGTCTGCATTGTCCACACCCAGATGAGGTTGTTCAGACCGTATTCATTGGTGAGTTTGTCGTGGAGGTAAACCCACAGCTTTTTGGTGACTTCGACACCTTCGCTACCCCACCAGAACCAAGCGCCCCAAGTGTAGTCACCGGCGGCTTCGTGGAACGGACGCCACAGAACGGGGATATTGGCATCCTGAAGAAGTTTCAGGTAGCCGGCGAGTTTTTCGATGTCGGCAGTGGCAATCTTGTTTTCCCAAGAACCCTCAACCATGACGTTTGAAGGCTTGAACTTGGTGTTGTCACAGCTGAAACCGCCTTTTGACTCGTCGCCTTCGGCAATGAACACGCCTGTAATGGTGTGGTTCTTGCCACCGACGATGAGACCTCCTTCTTTCAGTTGGTCAAGCATTTCTTTAGAAATTGTCCATGTGTAACGTTCACCCGAGATGTTAAAGTATTCAGTGCCGTTGTCAATTGCTGCCCAGTCGCTGTTTTTAAGCGATCCCTGAGCATCGGCCGATGCATTTTTGAAAGTGACCATGATGCTTTGGCCTACCTGAACGTCGTCAAAGATGTTCACCGGTTCTTTTCCTTCTTCTGTTTCAGCAGTCGGCGTGATAATGACGCTGTTGGCCCATTCACCGGTAGCTGTTTCGCCTTTCCAGATTTCTTTGACCGCTTTGACTTCGGAGTGGGGAACATTCCAGTGCCATGTCATGGCAGGGATACCGTTGTTGTTCCATACAGTCTGCACGGGGGTGATGTCAGAGTAGTCGATCCAGTTGGCGGGTGACTCTGAGAGGTGGATGTAGTCAAAACCGACTATCGCGGGATATTTGCCTGCTTCAGCTGCTACAAGTTCGGTAAATCCGAGACCCCACGCAACTTCGCCCATCGAGCCCGAGAGTTGTTTCTGTCCGTAGTTTTCAAGGAGGAAGTTGTAGACATTTACAGCTTCCGGGGTTGCTGACGGGTTATGGAGCGAGGTGGCAACCATTGACTTGCGGATACCGGCGTTAGTGTCGAATTTGATGGTCTTTGCAGCAGCAACCATGTCGGGTTTTTCAGCGCAGAAAATGGCACCTTGAGGAATTTCGAGAGTGTATTCGGTATACTTGCTCAGCTGCAGGTCAATGACAATCTGCATGTGGTTGTCAGAGTTGACCGATACATTCACCGGTTCGCCGTTCAGTGTGATGGCGATGTCGGGGTTGATGCCGACAACATTGTTATAGTTGATTGACAGCACCTCGGCTTTGTAGGGACGCACGGTTGCGCCGTCGGCAATCGACTGGGAGCGGACAATCATGTCAAGATTGTCAAGCGCGCCGTAGTTGTCATCATCGTCATCGCAAGCGGTAAAGGTGAATCCCAGTGCCGCAGCCATGAATAAATATTTAAACTTGTTCATTGGTTTCGATGTTGTTAGTTTCCGTCCCGACCGTCGGTCGGGACGGAAAGTTTTATTAAGGTAGATTATTCGATGGTTACTTTGTTGAGAATAAAGCCGTCGCCGGTGATGACGAGACCGTTTTTGGCAACCAGATCATCAATCACTTCCTGAGTCAAAACGACTTCGAGCAAGCCGTTTTCAGGAGTTTCATACTGACCGGGAAGTCCGGGAATATTACCCCATCCGTCTCCATGGCGCAGGGATACGCACCACCATTCAGTGCCGGGAACGGTCGGGGTCATGTAAAAGCGGAGGATTTGGCCTGCTTTTACTGTTGACCAGTCATAACCGCCCCAAGCGAGGTCTTGGTTGCCGTTCCATCCAGCACATTCCCAGTCGTTCTGAAGAATAACGGTTTCAAGCGAGATTTCCCATTCGATGGTAATCTTGTTGAGGACAAACTTGTAACCGGTGACGACGAGACCGTTGTTGGCGATAAGGTCATCAAGGATTTCGCGGGTCAACGTGACTTCGAGAATACCGTTTTCAGGAGTGTCATACTGACCGGGAAGTCCGGGAATATTACCCCATCCGTCTCCATGACGCAGGGATACGCACCAAAATTCGCCATCGGCAACGGTCGGGGTCATGTAAAGAGTCATTTTGGCACCTTCGGGAACCTGAGTCCAGTCATAACCGCCCCAAGCGAGGTCTTGGTTGCCGCCCCATTCACCGCAGTCCCATATTCCTTCCCAGATAGTCATGCCGACATGGGTCATCGGGATAACAGCGAGGTTATAGGAAATCTCGCCATTGGAAGAAACGAGAGTGACTGTTGAATTAGCGCCTGCGGATGCAGGTATCTGAACGATAAGGGTGGTTCCGTTGAGAATGTACTGGACATTCTGACCGTTTACTTTGACCGCGGTAAGTTTGTCTTCGTTGGCGACAGTGAACACGGCGGTTTCACCTGCGCGGATTTCAACGTCATCACCGGGCAGAACTGTGGCATAGGCACACTCGGGGGCAGTCAGTTCGACATTGGGACCCGATACAGTCTCGCCGTTGGAAAGTTCAAAGGCAACGGTTGTATCGCCTGCGGGGAGCGTGGCGGGGACTACGATTGTCAGGTCGGTGGCGTTGGGATTTTCAATCTCTACCACGGTTTCTTCGGCAAATATGATTTTGACGACATTCTGAAGGTTTTTACCTGAGATGGTCAAATTTCCGGCAAGGGCTGCGGGCGAGGGATTGTAGACAATGTTCTCGGGTTTCAGAGTTTCAATGGGAACAGTCACAGTTGCACCGCTTCCGGTGTTGAGGACGATGTCTCCGCTCTGAGTCCCGGTGGGGACAGTGATTGTGATTTCAGTGGCAGTCTTGGAAGTGGGAGCCACGGCGTCGGCAACGTTGGGGAAGATGACATCGGTCACAAGTTCCATGTTGAGGCCCTTGATTTTGATGACGTCACCGGCCCAGATTCCGGTTGCGGGATCAGCCACACATTCCTCGGGTACTGCGACACCGATAGTAGCGATTGCGACTTTCACGCCCGAGGCAGGAACCATCGAGATTGCGCCGTCGCTGGCGTTTTCGGGGAGGGTGAAGGTGAGTTTGTCACCGTCGACAGTAAAGTCGATTTCATCTTCGTTGGGCATCACGACTTTCACGACGAGGTCAAGGTTTTCACCGGTCACGGTGATTTCGTCGCCGGGTTTAGCATCGGTCAGGTCGAGAACATTTTCAACCGAGGGGAGAACCACGTTGAGTTCTTCGTCGGAGTAAATCCAGTTGGGGATTTCGGCACCGTCGCTGATGATGAATTTGCCGGTCTGCGCCTCGACGGGAACGATAACCTTGATTTCGCTGCGCGATTGCGAAACGAATTCTTTGGCGGGAACGACAACATCCTCGGCAAAAATCACCTCGTTGATGAGGTTGAGGTATTCACCTGAGATTGTCAGCTCTTGTCCGGCCTTGATTGTCTTGGGCGAGAAGTCCTCGATTGAGATAGGCTCGGTGTAGCTGAGGATAGTCTTGGTGGTGATAGTACCGTTGGCGTGGCGGAGGGTAACGAGGCCCGGCTGCGCGGTCTGGGGTACTGTCACGCGGATTTCTTCGGGAGAAACGACCTTGATGTCGACGATTTCGTCACATCCGGGGATTGTCACGCCCTGAATCTGATTCATTCCGCTGCCGATGAAGCGGAGTTCTCCTCCGCGGGCCACCGGTGAGGGGCCGAAGACGTTGAGTTTCACGCCGCCGGTGAACTGGTTGGTGTCGACATCGTTATCGTCGTTGCACGCGGTGAACACGAATCCCGAAAGCACCACCATGAGGCACGTCATCAGGACGGCCGATAATTTATTGAATGTTTTCATTTTAGAAATTCACTGTTAAGAAGATGATTATTCAACGGGAACCACACGGATGTTGTCGATAGCGAAGACCGGGTTACAGGTTTCGTCGTCGCCGCCTGAACCGGCCACACCCTGCACGCCGCCGTGCCAAACGAAGATAGTCAGACCGTCAAAGTCGGCTTTGTTGAGTCCGCGGGAAGCGGGTTTGCCTTCGTTGGTATAGGTGAAAGTGTTGAGGGGGAGTGCGATTGTCTGCCACTGTCCGCCGGTAGAGAATGCGCCTGACTGCCAAGGATTCCAGAGGCCGCGGGGAAGGTCGGTGTTTCCGTAATATCCGTTGCTTGCGGTGCTGAAATCGACAACCGAAGAGGGGGTAAACATAATCTGCATTGCTGCCGATGCCCAAGGATTGGCCTCGGGGATGAAGACTTCCATCTTGAGCTGGAGATTGGCAACACCGTAGGTTTCAAGCATTGCGGCCATTTCGGGGAGTGAGCTGAGGGTGGGGTAACCGGCAGAGGGTTCGGGCCAGTAGTTGAGACAGAACTGGTCTTCGGCCCAAGTGCCGCCGATGGCGTTCTTGATTTCAGTTCCACCGAAGTAGAGGTAGTTTCCGTCAATTGCGGGGATGTCGGCATCATCGCCGGGGGCGTGGATCATACCGTTACGCCAGCCGTGGCCCGACTGGAGACCGCCGTGGGAGCCATCCCAGTCAAAGAGGATGTTGCGGGTGTCGCGGAACTGGAATGCCGAGCGGCCTGAACCGTAGATTGAGTTCACGTTCATGTAGCCGGCAGTTGCGTTCTCGGGGACGATGAACTTGATGGCGGTCTTGGTAATCGATGTGATATTGTCCTGAGGCACGTTCACGTTGCCGGCCATCGTGATGGACAGGGGAACGTTGGGGTCGTCGATGAAGTAGTCGCCATAGATGGTGACCTCGGTTCCGGCGGTGGCGTACTCGCAGGAGATCGAGCGCACCGAGGGACCGGGGACGAGAACGTTGAAGTCATAGTCGACCACGTTGCCGTCGGCGGTGTGCATGTAAATCTTGTTGGTCACCGTCTCGGGGATGTTGCTCGGCACGTTTACCAAGAGGGTGTGATCAGTGATATAGCTTGTGTTGAGAATGGCTTTCTGATCGTTGAAATAGATTTCATGAATAGAGGTGAGGTTGTCACCGACGAGACACACGAGATTGTCAAGATAGGCACCGGTCAGGAGCGAGTCGGCATTTTCGATACCGCCGGGGCGGATGTACTTCACGACGGGGGAACCTGAAGTGAGCTCGAATTTGTCGGGTTGGTCTTCACACGACACAGCGGTCACGCCCATCAGCAGGGCGGCTGCACCTAAAAACCATTTATTGTTCAATATATTTTTCATTGTAGTTTTCATTCAGGAGGTTGATGATTAGTAGGCATAGAGTTCACGCACATCCTCGTGGACGGGGTCCTTCAGGAGGTTGGGGTTGAGAACCACGTCCTCGCTGGGGAAGGGGAGGGTGAAAGATGACGCGGTGACATTGGGGGCGGGGGTTCCGGTGTTATATCCTGCCTCGCCTTCATCGCCCGACTCGGCAGCCTTGGAGATGTCCCACACGCCGTTTTCGTAGTAGTATTTAAAGAGTCCGTTCACGTTCCAGTACTCGTTGCGACGCTGATCCTTGATTTCGGCGATAGCATCGTTCATGCGGTAGTAGGAGAGACGGACATAGTCATACCAGCGGTCACCCTCGCCTGCGAGTTCGAGGCGGCGTTCTTTCCACACGTCGTCAAATGTTATCGAGGTCACGGGAGTGCTGCCGGGGATAGCGCGGCCGCGCACTGCGTTGAAGGCTTCGAGAGCAGAGGCATTGGATGTTGACTCGTTGTTGCCAAGAACAGCCTCGGCATAAATCAGGTAGACATCGGAGAGACGGAGAATGTGTGTGGCCAGCTGGTTGAACATGTTACCTGCTGAAACACCAAGGGCCGATTCGTGGTCATAGGCGTTTCCGTAGAGGTTTTTCACGTTGAATGCGCCTGTGGCCGAGTCCCATTTACCGGTTGTGCCCTTGGCATACTCGCCGTCGTAGCAGAACTGGAGGGGGTCGAAACCTCCCTTGTCGGTCCAGAAGTACTCATATTTGTCGCCGGGGAGCATCATAGTGGCCTTGCGGCGGGTATCGGTGTCGATGCGGTTGGCGGGGTTGGTGTTGATGAGGTCGATGCCGAAAGCATCCTGAAGGTCAACCGAGGGGCCGTTGTAACCGCCCCAGCAGTCGCCGAACTCGTCAAATCCCTGAGGCGCGAGGTCGCTCTGGAGAGTGTTCTGCTGAGTCCAAGGGTCACGGCCTGCGCTCCAGCGCCATGCGATGAGTGATTCCTCGTTCTCGTTGTTGGCGAGACGGAACACGTCGGAATAGTTTCCGAGAAGATGACGGCCCGAGTTGTCGATGACATCCTTGGCGAGCTTTGCGGCCATGTCAAGGTCGGCTTGGTTTCGAGTACCGGTCATTCCGAGACCCGAGCGGGTCAGGTATACTTTGGCAAGAAGCGCCTCGGCACAGTAATAGTCGATGCGGCCTTTGGATGCCGACTTGGGCAGGAGTTCCATAGCCTTTTCAAGGGTCATGATGGTGTACTCATAGACATCGGCACGCTGTACCTTGAACTTCTTGTTGTAGTCGCCCGAGGAAATGTCGGCCGAGTTGTCGTGGACGATGGGTACGTCACCGAAAGTGCGCACGAGATAGAAGTAGGCCATAGCCTTCCATGTGAGGGCCTCGCCGCAGGTGGCGTTTTTGGCAGCCTCGCTGGGCCCGTCGGCATTCTTGATGTAGTTGTAGACGGTATTGGAGTGACCGATTACAGCCCATAGGGAGTAGGACATGTTGACGAGGTCTTCATCGGTACCGTTGACGGTGAATGTCAGGTAGGGAGACGAACCCCAGAACATGTTGCCCGAAAGCACCTCGCCCACTTTGATGAAGCCGCGCTGGAAGTCATACCAAGGTGAGTTGTAGAGGTAGTTTACACTCTGATAGCACTGCTCGTCGGTTTTGTAGAAGGTACCGGCGTTTTCGTTATCTTCGGCAGGACGGTCAAGGAAGTCCTCACACGAAGTGAAGCAGAGACCGATAGCGGCGACGGCAGCGGTATATTTGATATTTTTGATGATATTCATGATTGATTGTTTTCAGATTTTGGATTGATGATTAGAACGAAACATTTAATCCGAAAGAGTAAACGGTGGGTGAGGGGTAGCGTCCGCCGTCAAGGCCGTAAACGAGGCCCGACGAGTCCTGAGTCGATGCACCAACTTCGGGATCATAACCTTTGTAGCCTGTAATAGTGCAGAGGTTCTGAATGTTGCAGTAGATGCGGAGGTTTTCGAGATGGAGCTTGCGGAGCCACTGCTTGCGCAGGGTGTATCCGAGGGTGATGTTTTTCAGTCGGATGTAGGAGCCGTCCTCGACATAGCGGTCGCTGATGCGGTCGTTGTCGTTGGGGTCGTTGAGACGGGCGGCAGGAGTCTTGGTCTTCCAGTTGGAGACACGGACATTCTCGATGTCGTTGTACCAGTATTGTCCGGCGGGATAAACCTTGTTGGGGTCGATGGGCACGAGCTGGGCGCGGTCGTTGACGCTGTTGAGCTGGTTGGTCCATGCCGACTTCATGTTGGTCAGGTTGATCGAGAGGTAGTTCATGACGTCGTTGCCATAGGAACCGTTGATGAATACTGACAGGTCGAAGTCCTTGTAACGGAAGGTGTTGTTCCAGCCGAAAGTGAAGTCGGGCATCGGAGAACCGATCGAAGTGCGGTCATGCTCGTCGATAATGCCGTCGGGCACACCGTCGGGGCCGCTGATGTCCTTGTATTTGAGGTCGCCTACCCACACGGTGTTGCTCTTGTCAAACACGCCGTCGGAGGGATAGTGGGCCTTGTCCTTGGGGGAGTTGAGGATATCATCGTAGTCGCGGTAAACGCCGTCGACAACATAGCCGTAGAAGTTGTAAAGAGGTTTGCCGATTTCCGAAACCGATACCACGTCACTCCACTGGCCGTAGCCTACGAGGTTGGCGCCGTCGGTTCCCGAGAGGGCTTTCAGTTTGTTGCGGTTGAACGAGAACTGGAGATTGGTCTCCCATTCAAAGTCGCCAACGAAGGGACGGCCTGTAACCTCGATTTCAATACCTTTGTTCTCGATTTCGCCATAGTTGCCTTTGGGAGCGGCGAGTGCCGATGAACCATTGCCCTGAGTACCCATGTAGGAGGGGAGCTGGAGCGACATGAGCATGTCTTTTGACGACTTGATGTAGGCGTCGAAGACAAAGTTGAGTCGGTTGTTGAAGAAGTTCAGGTCGAGACCGACGTTCCATTGTTCCTGAGTCTCCCACTTGATACCGGTGTTGGGGATGTTGGCGGGACGGAAACCTTGACCGAGAGCCGAGGGCATGCGAGACATGGCTGTGCCCCATGCATAACCTCCGATATTGGCGTTACCTGTCTGGCCCCAGCCAAAGCGGAGCTTGCCGTTGTTGAACCACGGGGTGAGCGATTCAAAGAATTTCTCGTTGGAGAAACGCCATGCGCCTGCAACCGAGTGGAATCCGGCCCAACGGTTGTCGGGGCCGAAGTTGGAGCTGCCGTCATAGCGGTAGGTGTAGGTCAGGAGGTAGCGGCCGTCCCAGTTAAGGGTCTCGCGGGTGAAGAACGAAGCCATCGACGAGCTGCCGTAGCCGGTTCCGATATTAAACGAAGGCTTGTTGCCGAGGGCAGGGTTGTTGACTTCGTTGGAGGGGAGATTCTGGGCAAACACGCTGGTCCAGTTATAGGATGATTCCCAACATTCCTGACCCACCATGGCCGAGTAGCTGAGTTTGCTCCATTCGCCCGAGTAGGTGACGTAGTTTTTCAGCTGCCAGAACCAAGAATCGTTTTTCTGGATAGAGCTTTCGTTGGTTGCCTGTACATAATTTCCGAGGTCGATAGTGGGTTTGAATCGGTCACCCTTGGAGTTGTTTACATCGTAACCGAACTCGGCGTGCCAGATGAGGTTCTTGATCGGGGTCACGTCAAAGAAGAAGTTACCCGAGAGTTTTTTACGGTTGAGCTTGATCTGGTTGAGCATAGCCAGCGCGATGGGGTTGGGGTTGGTGTAACCTTCGCGCACAACGGTAGCGTAGTTGCCGTCGACATCATAGATGGGGATGTCGGGCAGAGAGGTCAGCGAGTAGTAAACGATACCTTGGTTACCGTCGGCGAGCTTGAGGTTCTCCTTGGTGTCGGCGTAGGTGGCCGACATGCCGAGTTTCAACCAAGATTTGAGCTGCGCGTCAAGGTTGGCGCGGAAAGAGAAACGCTCGAAGTCAGAACCGATGATGGTACCTTCCTGATTCATGTAAGAACCCGATACATAGTATGACACCTTGTCAGAGCCGCCTTGTGCCGAAATCTGGTGCTGGTTCTGGAGGGCGGTGCGGAACATCGCGTCCTGCCAGTTGGTGCCGACACCGAGGATTGACGGGTCAGAGTACCAGTCGTTGGGCTTTTGATAACCCTGAGACACATAGTCGTTGTAAAGACCTGCATATTCGCGCAGGTTCATCATGTCGAGACGCTTGTTCTGGTGCTGAACGGCAACCATGCCGTCATAGGTGAACTTGGCTTCGCCCGCTTTACCGCGCTTGGTGGTTATGAGCACGACACCGTTGGAGCCTTGGGCACCGTAGATGGCGGTAGCCGAGGCATCCTTGAGGATTTCCATTGACACGATGTCGCTGGGGTTGATGGTCGAAAGAGGTGATATTGTCGAGACTTTGCCGTTTCCGAGTGCATCTCCGAGGCCAAAGTCACCGCCCGAGTTTCCGCCGCCTTGAACGATTACGCCGTCAATGACGTAGAGGGGCTCGGCGTTGGCGTTGATGGTGGCCTGACCGCGCACGCGGATTGAGGATGAAGAACCGGGGGCACCCGAAGTGGCAACAGCCTGAACGCCGGTTGCACGGCCTTGGAGCGACTGGTCGAGGTTGGTAATCACAGAGCCTTTCATCGCGTCTTCGCCGAGTGATGACGAAGCTCCTGCGAGGTCACTCTTTTTCATTGTACCGTAGCCCACGACAACCACTTCGTCGAGGACTTCGGAATCCTCCTCAAGCGTGACGGTGATGTCGGTGCGGCCGTTGAGGGCCACTTCTTGGGGTTTCATCCCGACGTAGGATATTAAAAGTGTAGCGTTAGGTGATTTCACTTTGATTACGAAATCACCGTCGATTCCGGTGGCGATACCGTTGGCAGTATTGCCCTTCTCTTGCACTGTCGCGCCGATAAGGGGCTCACCCGTCTTATCCTGCACAATGCCTTTCACTGAAGTCTGGGCAACGGCTGTGAGCATGACACACAGCATGAGAGCCGTCAGCAGACATCTCAGGTCAAAAATTTTACTTTTCATTAAATGCAATTTTAAGGTAATATTGGTTGTTAGTTATTAATGTTTCAGGGTAATCGATAATTAGGGTCGTAATATTATATATGTGTCAGATATATAATTTAAGGGAACATTGCGCTGTGTTGAGGTTTGTCAGATTCAGACGGGTTAGGTCACTTTTATTGATATTGCAAATGTAGTGCAAAGATACAATATAAAGTGATACTTTTTTATCGTCTAATTGCACTTTATGGATATTTAATGCAAGGATATTGTTTTTAAGTTTAGGTGGGTTAAAATGTGATTTTTTTGTGAAAAGGCTGATACATAACCGCTAAGAAGGCGTGTCAGTGGCTGGGAGCAAGTGTCATAATGTGTCGGCCAAAATGACAGGCGGCATTGCCGTTTCCGCGCAATTCCGCCTGTCGGGTCCGATTGGATAGGCGTTGTTATCGTTTTGCCGCAGCGCGGATTATTGCGATTGTCGTTGTGTCGCAGGCAAAGACCGAGTTTAGTCCCTGCGGCTCTTGAGCCGGGTCGCCGGTGTAGTCGTCGCCATGCTGCCATGTGTCGTGGGCCGGGACTGCGAGTCCGCCCCATCCCCAGAAGTTGACACCGGCAATTTTGCCGGTATTTCTCACTTGGGAGAAGACATGGCTGTAATAGTTGTCGCGTCCGGTCACCGGGGTTGCCATTCCGTCGCGCGGATAGCCGAATTCTTCGAGCACGATGGGTTTGCCGATCTGGGAGAGACGCGCGTGGTGTGCGTCGATATAGGCATCGGTGTTGCGGCATGCGGCAGCTACGCTGTCGGTGACGGTCGATTCGCTGATCCAGCTCCAGTTGTAGGGCCAGATGTGGATTGTGCCGTAGTCGACCTCGGGGAAAGAGTGGATGCGGGTCCACAGTTCAATATCTTCCTCGCAACCGTGGGAACCCTCGCTGCCTACCGATACCAAGTGGTTGGTGTCAAGCGACTTGATGAGCCGTGCGGTCTCGCCGATCCACTCGGCAAATGCTTCCTTGTTGTCTTCGCCGAATGCCCTCGGTTCGTTGGCAATCTGCCATGACATGATTGCGGGCGATTCGGAATAGGGTCGGCCGGTGACACTGTTGGTGCGGGTGACGATGTTGCGCACATGGTTGGCCGCGAGAGTCTTGGCCGAGTCGCTTTGAACGAATTGTTTCACATAGTCCATGTAGGCGGGCCATCCGTCGACCGAGGGGATTACGGCTTTTCCGTGACCGGCCCATTCGAGATAGGCACTGTAGCCGCCGCTCCATTCCCATGCGTTGTTGAGATAGATTACCGCTTTCATGCCTCGCTTTTCAAGCTCGGCGATGAAGTAGTCAAGTCCGCGCAGAATAGTATCATTGTACACGCCGGGTGCAGTCTGAAGATTAGGCTCGATGTGTGACGCGAGGCCGTCGGGGCCGTCGCCGCCGGCGAGCACGCGGAGGTTGTCGATGCCGATGGCTTGGAGCGAGTCAAGCTCGGCGGCGAGGCGCTCGCGGTTACCGAAAGAGCCGTCGGACGCAAGCAGCGGGCCATACCAGAAATTGGTTCCGATATACCGGTAGACTGAGTCACCGTCATAAAATTCACCATTTTTAACAGTGATAAAATTGTCATCTTTCTCAGTCGTGGTTGTGCTATTTTTGCCATTGCTGCATGAGGCGGCAATCAATACCGCTGCGGCAGCGAGTGGTAGAAGTTTCATTGATTGAAGAAATAAAGAGTAAGAAGTGTTTATGTTATTCCCAGTCGTCGGTGCGGAACGGCACGAGCGGCATCCCCATGAGGTCTTTGACGCTGCCTATCGCGAAGTTGCGGAAACAGTAGCGCACCGCCTTGATTTCGGGTACTTTGTCGCTTGTGACGACTATTGTCCGGGTTTCGTAGTCCTCGGTAGCCTCGGCGGGGTAGAACACGCGGTCTTCTCCCGCGACCTCGAAGCCTTCAAGAACATCGTTGGGGGTGAATCCGGCATCAGCGTTGTCAAAGTGGAGGACTGCCTTGTTGTCGGTGACATCCATAGACTTGAATGTAGGGTAAGTGGCCGGGATGCCGTTGATGCCGTAGGTGCGGTTAGCGGCCATGAACGCGAGACGCTCGCCGATGTCGCGCTTGTTGGAGGCGTGGACATCTTCAAGCTCGTAGGGGAACACCACGTCGGTCGTGCAGACCACGCCGCTGTTGGGAGTGATGCCGGCGGCATGGTGCTGGCACTCGCGGAACCGGGCGGCATAATCGGCATCCGGGTCGCCGTAGTTCCACGGCGGCATCTCGACGAAGTAGAATGGCGCGTCGGGTTGTCCCCACTGTTTGCGCCAAGTCTCGATCATCTCTTTCTGATGGGCCGGGTATTCCTTGTGCCGTCCCACGTTGGATTCCCCTTGGTTCCACAGGAATCCCTTGACGGTGTAGCCGATGAGGGGGTGGAGCATCGCGTTGTACATCACCCCGATGCGTTCATATTCCTGAAGGGTCGAGTCGCGCTCGGCGTTCATGTCCCATCCCGGGTAGGTGTCGAGTATTTCCTGCGGAATCCATCCTTCTACCTTTGAACCGCCGTAGGCACATGCGATGATTCCGACCGGCACGTTGAGGATGTCGGTCAGCGACTGGGCGAAATGATAGCCGAGGGCCGAAAATTCGTGAGCATCGGCGGGATTGGATGTCTTCCACTTTCCCTCGACACGGTCCTGAGAGGTGTAGGAACCTTTCTTGGGTACGGTGGCAACGCGGATTCCGGGATATTTGCCCGAATAGGCTATTGTCTGTGCCGCCCCCATGATGGGCTGCGTCCAGAAGCCGCGCAACGGCATCTCCATGTTGGACTGTCCCGAGCAGAACCACACTTCGCCTATCAGCACATTGTCGATAGCGGTTTTTTCACCGTCGTCAAAGGTGATGGAATAGGGTGTGAACGATGCTGCGGGGGTCTTGACGGCCACATCCCATCGTCCGGTCTTTTTATCAGCTGTGACGGTGTAGGTTTTGTTGTCCCATGATGGGGTTACAGTCACTTTTTTGCCCGGTTTGCTCCATCCCCACAGACGGGCGTCGGTATTTTGTTGCAGGACGGCGTTGTCACTGAAAATATCGGGCAAATCCACGGCTGAGAGTGCCGGGACGGCAAGCATGGCCATACCGGCTAATGTGTTGCGCAATTTCATCGGCCGTTGCGTTTTTTGATGGTTTCCTGTGCGAGTTTGGCCCACGGTTTGAGCTGAGCATCGGTCCATTCCATGCCGTTGTCAGGGGCATCGGGGGTGAGCATAGAGCAGGTCTCGTCTTTGTCGGCGATGTCCCACATCAGCACGCTCAGCTTGTTCTTGTCGGCAAAATCGATCCACTCGTTCCACGATTCATAATTGATGTCGCCGTCGCCGAGGTGGTTCATGGAGCCGCATTCCGAAACAATCAGCGGCAGTCCCATCTCGATTGCCTTTTCGGCCTTGGAGCGGTTCCACTCTTTGTGGGTGTCGGCATAGAAATGCAGCGAATAAAGGAGGTTGTCAAATTCGAGCGGAGACTCGGCTGCGGCATCGACCTCTTGGTCCCAGCGCGGAGTGCCGACGATGATGACCGACGACGGGGCGTTTTTGCGGATTACGGGAATCAGCTCGTTGGCATAGTCCTTGACTTCCTGCCACGGAATTTCGAGCGGTTCGTTCCAGATTTCGTAAATGACATTGGGTGAATCACCGTATTTTTCGGTCATAACGGTGAAAAATTCCTTGGCGTTGTCAAGCGTGTTGTCATGGGAGTGCCAGTCGCAGATGATGTACATGTCATTGGCTATGGCAGCGTCGATGACGGTCGATGCGAGGTTGACCGAGTAGGCCGAGTCAGGGTCGTAGGCTTTGGTGATGTCTCCGGCCTTGTGTGCGCCGATGGCAGCGCGGGTCACGTTGGCTCCCCATTTTTCTTTCAGGGCCTTGATTGTGCCCTCGTTGTAGAATCGTCCCCAGTTGCCGTGCCATCCGAGTGACGGCCCGGTCAGAACCACGGTATCGCCGTCGGCGTTAAGCAGATAACGGCCTTCGACATGGAGCGGTGACACACCTGCCACGACCGTGTCGGTCTCGGCTGTGTCATTTTGACGGTTGGATGAACCGCATGATGAAAATGAAATGGGCAGGGTCAGTAATAGTAGAGTCAGAGAAGAAAACGTCTTCATGGGAAAATTTTGTATTTAATAGTATTGGTGTTATTTAACACGAAGGTAGAGATTATTGCATTAATAGTAAAATTAGCCGCACGAAATGGCTATAAAGAGGTAAAAAAGTACAAGCCGGAATTGAGAATTGGAAAAATTCTCAATTCTCAATTCTCAATTTTCTCACACCACTGTCTTGTGGTGCTGGTAGAGGTCGCGGAATAATTTGGGTGAACTGCCTTTCTTCTTTTTAAAGATGCGGTTGAAGTTGGATATATTGTTGAACCCGCATTCATAGCATATCTCGGCAATTGAAGTCGTGGAGTCGACAAGGGCGCGGGTTGCGTGCCCGAGACGGATGTCGATCAGATAATCAGAGATAGACCTACCGGTTCTGAGCTTGAAAAAGCGGCTGAAGGCGGTCGGGGTCATGCGGGCGATTTCGGCGAGGTCGCTCAGGCGTATCGCCTCTTTGTAGTGACGTTCGATATATTCCTGTACTTTTTGCACTCGCCTGCTGTCGCCCGTCGGTTTGATTGATGAGAACGATGTGCTTGATAAAGTGCGGTAATCTCTTTCGTTGGCAAGTTCATAGAGTATAGACATCAGTTCGATTACGCGATAAAACCCTGACTCTGTCGCCGTCAGGCGGTCAAGGCGGCTGTAGACGCGCATGATGCTCGGGAGGCTGAACGCGATGCCGTTGGCCGACTGGTCGAGCATCTTGCGTATTGGGGCAAGCTGAGTCTTTGCAAGGAACACTTCTCCAAACAGGTTGCGTGAAAACTGTATCGTTATTTCGCGGATTTTGTCATTTTTGCATTCATGCTGTTCCCACCCGTGCTCGATGCCGTTTCCCACAAGCACAAGGTCATAGTCGCTCAGAATCTCGACCGAGTCTCCGACTATGCGACGTGCCGAATTGCAGTTGGCCACGAAGTTCAGTTCATATTCCTCGTGGCGGTGCACAGGGTAGGTAAAACGGTCCTTGTGTCTGTCTATCAGATAAAAACAGTCTTTCTCCGATAATGGAGTGATTTCAGTGATTATCTTGCTCATTGGTTAATTTTGCTATTATGTCTTGACGGTATTAAGAGAGAATGGACTAAGGTGTAATCAGTTGTCAGGTATGATTGCACAAATTTAAAATGAAATTTTATATTGTGCAAATTTTAGCAGAATATTGACTTTTTTTGACGTTGATTTGCTGTCATGAGAAGTTGCCATTGCCGGTAATTTTAGATAATTTTTAGATAATTTTATCACTGTGTCGCAATTAATTCCAGGGCCGGCGCATGAAATTT